>JBKHBQ010000271.1:0-5271 GCA_046542305.1 Bacteroidales bacterium | reverse complement strand
GTGGTGGAGGGCTTTGCGGATGTCGATGGCGATGAGGTCGCTGGGGATTTGCCGTTGGAAGCCGTCTTCCACGTCTTCGATGGCGTCGAGCGATTTCGACAGGGCTTCGTAGTGGCGTACGTTTGAAACGATGGTGTTGTCGCTGATTTGTTCGGTGTTAACCGATTTGAGCAGGCTGTCGGAGATCAGATTGATGTTTTCCTTTCGTTTGGCGGAAATAAAGATGGTTTCGAGTTCCACCAGGTCCTTAAAGCCTTTGGGGATTTCGATCAACTGGTCGATTTTATTGCCGATCAGGATGATGCGTTTTTTCGGATCTTCGATCAGGTGGCGGTGTTCTTCCAGCACTTCCTTAACCTGTTCTACATCGCTGCCGGTTACATCAAACACAAACAGGATAATGCGGGCTTGTTTGATTTTTTCCATGGTGCGTTCGATGCCGATGCTTTCCACCTCGTCTTCCGAAACGCGCAATCCGGCCGTATCGATAAAGCGGAAGGCAATCCCTTCGATGATGATGGTGTCTTCGATGCTGTCGCGCGTGGTGCCGGGAATTTCTGACACAATGGCTTTTTCTTCCTGAAGGATGGTGTTGAGCAGTGTGGATTTTCCCACATTGGGTTTTCCGATGATGGCCACGGGGATGCCGTTTTTCAGTACGTTGCCCACGGAGAAGGATTTTAACAATCCTTCGATTTCTTTTCGGAGGTTCTGTAAGAGTTCGATGATCTTGTTGCGATCGGCAAACTCCACATCCTCTTCAGAGAAATCCAGTTCCAGTTCGATGAGTGAAGCGAAATTCACAAGTTCCTGGCGCAGGTTGCGGATTTTTTCAGAGAAGCCGCCGCGCATTTGTTCCAGCGCCAGGTCGTGTGAATATTTGGAATTGGATGCAATCAGGTCGGCCACTGCTTCGGCCTGCGAAAGATCAAATTTGCCATTGAGGAATGCACGCAGGGTAAACTCACCCGGTCTGGCTGTGCGGGCGCCTTTTTTTAACAGCAGTTGAATGATCCTTTGCTGAATGTAGGGTGATCCGTGACAGGAAATCTCCAGGACATCCTCGCCCGTATAGGAGGTGGGCGACCGGAATACGCTCACGAGTACTTCATCAATTAAATCATCTTCATCCTGAATGGTGCCGAAATGGATTGTATGACTTTTGGCCCGGTCGAGACTAATACTTGAATTGGCCGGTTTGAAAACCGAATTTCCGATCTGGAACGCCTCCTTTCCGGCTAGCCTGATGGCGGCAATAGCCCCGGTTCCGGGAGGCGTTGCCAGCGCACATATTGTGTCGGTAGTATCCATTTTTTAATTTTTTGAAGATGATTGATTAGCACAAAGTTAAAAAATCGGCATCACCAATTGCAACTTTTCAAAAAAAATGCAGGATGCTGGGTTCATCAATTCAATTTTTAAGTTTGTGTGCAAAGCATTGTGTTTACCTTAAAAAACCTTAACAGTCCGTTGGCAAAATTTAAAACATTTTACTTTTGCACAAAAAAATATATCATGAGTGTGTTGGTCGATAAAAACTCAAAAGTAGTTATACAGGGATTTACCGGTAACGAAGGTACATTTCATGCCCAACAGATGATTGCCTATGGCACCAACGTGGTTGGCGGCGTAACACCGGGCAAGGGCGGACAAACCCATCTGGACAAACCTGTCTTTAATACGGTGGAAGATGCGGTAAAACAGGCTGGCGCCGATGTGTCGGTGATTTTTGTCCCGCCGGCATTTGCCGCGGATGCCATTATGGAAGCCGCCGATGCAGGTATCGGGGTAATCGTTTGTATTACCGAAGGAATTCCTACCAAGGACATGATAACGGTAAAGGAATACCTGAAAGATAAACCTGCCCGCCTTGTAGGGCCAAACTGCCCCGGTGTGATCACCCCAGGAGAGGCCAAGGTTGGTATTATGCCAGGCTTCATCCACAAACCCGGAAAAGTCGGCATCGTGTCCCGTTCAGGAACGCTTACCTACGAAGCCGTCGACCAGCTCACCAAAGCCGGATTGGGACAAACCACTGCCATCGGCATTGGCGGCGATCCGATCATTGGTACCTCTACCAAAGATGGCATAGAACTGCTGATGAACGATCCGAAAACCGAAGGCATCGTGATGATCGGTGAAATCGGCGGCACCATGGAAGCCGAGGCGGCCGAATACGTGAAAAATCACGGCACCAAGCCGGTGGTGGGTTTCATTGCCGGAGCCACAGCACCCAAAGGACGCACCATGGGACATGCCGGCGCCATCATCGGCGGAAAGGACGATACGGCCGAGGCCAAGAAAAAGATCATGCGCGAATGTGGCATCCACGTGGTGGATTCACCCGCCGACATTGGAAAGAAAATGGCTGAACTGCTGGGATAAGATAATTTTTTATCAAAATACAGAAAAGGCTGGCCATTGAAGGTCAGCCTTTTTTGATTATTTTTGTGTAAAACTGATAACTCTTTTTGTAATGGAAAAAGAAAACAAACACGGTAAAGCGGAAGAACCTCTGGAAAATTACAGCCAGCCACTAAATTTCCAGCAGGTGTGGCAAATGTTTCAGGAAACCGACAGGCAGTTCAAGGAAACCGACAGGCAATTCAAGGAAACCGACAGGCAATTCAAGGAAACCGATAAAAAGATAAAAGAACTGTCGGAATTGTTCACTTCGCAATGGGGAAGGCTTATCGAATCGCTGATTGAAGGAGATTTGATCCGCCTGCTGAATGAACGCGGAATCCCGGTAAACGAAACCGCCGAGCGCAAAAAGGGGAGGTACAACGGAAAAAACTTCGAATTTGATATCGTAGCCGAAAACGGGGAGGAAGCGGTTTTTGTGGAAGTAAAAACCACTTTGCGTCCCGGAGATGTAAAGGATTTTACCGAAAAACTGAAATTGGTAAAAACCTGGATGCCGAAATACGGTCGCAATACGATATATGGTGCCATGGCTTTTCTTAAAGCTCATGCCGGCAGTGAAGCCATGGCTGAAAAACAGGGTCTTTTTGCCATCCGTGCCACCGGAAACAGCGCATCCATCATAAATGCTGAGGATTTTGAGCCGCGGCGGTTTTGATGGATCAGGTAAAGAGGCTGTCCAGATACCAGCGAAAAACAAATTATGGAATTTTTGTTTTGCGCAACCTTGAGTCTGCTTTGTGAAACTATTTGCAACAACCCTATAAGTTATACCACAGCGTACCATAAAGAAGTCACAGAGCCACAGCAAGACCTTTCAGACAGCCACTTTGCTACATACGTGTTTTTTCAGACTTTTATCAACCCATCTGCGGCGAAAAAAATACTTTGTTTACTTTTGCACCTCTTTTATAAAAACGAAAATCTTCGATAACATGCAGATTCCGCCGAAATACGATCCTTCGCAAACCGAGGACAAGTGGTATAGCTATTGGATGGCTCAGGGCTACTTCAAATCGGAGCCCGACGAGCGCGAGCCTTACACCATCGTGATCCCGCCGCCCAATGTAACGGGCGTGCTGCACATGGGTCACATCCTGAACAACACCTTGCAGGATGTACTGGTGCGCAGGGCCAGGATGCTGGGCAAAAATGCCCTGTGGTTACCGGGTACCGATCATGCTTCCATTGCCACCGAGGCCAAGGTGGTGGCGAAGCTCCGCGAAGAAGGTATCGACAAGAAAAGCCTGACGCGCGAGAAGTTTTTGGAACATGCCTGGGAATGGAAGGAAAAACACGGCGGGATTATCCTTGAGCAATTAAAAAAACTGGGCGCATCGTGCGACTGGGAGCGTACGAAGTTCACCATGGACGAAAGTATGTACGAATCGGTGATCGATGTGTTTATCGATCTTTATAATAAGGGCCTGATCTATCGCGGCATCCGCATGGTAAACTGGGATCCCAAAGCCCTTACCGCGCTCTCGGATGAGGAAGTAATTTACCGGGAGGAAAATTCGAAATTATATTATGTCCGCTACAGAGTGGATGGTGAGGAAGATCAGTGGGTGACCATCGCTACCACGCGCCCGGAGACCATTCTCGGCGATACGGCAGTGTGTGTGAATCCGAATGACGACCGGTTTAAAAGCATGCATGGCAAGCGCGTTTTGGTGCCGCTGGTAAACCGTTCGGTGCCAATCATTCAGGATGAATATGTGGATATGGAATTCGGTACGGGTTGTTTGAAGATTACCCCGGCGCACGACATAAACGACTACGAGATAGGTATTCGCCATAAGCTGGACACCATCGATATTTTCAATGACGACGGAACCCTTAACGAATCGGCGCAGCTTTATGTTGGCGAGGACCGTGAGGAGGTACGTAAAAAGATCGTTAAGGATATGGAGGCCGCCGGAAATATGGTGAAGGTGGAGGATTACAAAAACAAGGTGGGCTATTCCGAACGGACACATGTTCCCATCGAGCCCAAGCTTTCGCTGCAGTGGTTCCTAAAAATGCCCGAGCTCGCTAAACCGGCCCTCGAGGTGGTGATGAACGACACGGTTCAGTTTCATCCGAAGAAATTCAAGAACACTTATAAGCACTGGATGGAGAATGTCCGCGACTGGTGCATTTCGCGGCAGCTCTGGTGGGGACAGCGCATTCCGGTGTACTACCTTCCCAACAGGGAAATGGTGGTGGCAAAATCGCCTGAAGAAGCCTATCAAAAAGCCAAAGCTAAGTACCCTGAATTAAAGAATTTAAACATTGAAGACCTGAAGCAGGACGAGGATGTGCTCGATACCTGGTTCTCGTCGTGGCTGTGGCCGATAGCGGTATTCGATGGCATCCGCCATCCCGACAACAGAGACATCAATTACTATTATCCCACCAACGACCTGATTACCGCGCCGGAAATCCTTTTCTTTTGGGTGGCCCGGATGATCATGGCCGGACTGGAATACCGCAACGACATTCCGTTTAAAAATGTTTATCTGACAGGAATTGTGCGCGACAAGCAGGGGCGCAAGATGTCCAAGTCGCTGGGAAATTCGCCCGATCCCATCGATCTGATGAAAAAATACGGAGCCGACGGTGTGCGCGTGGGGATGCTGTTTACCTCGCCTGCCGGCAATGACCTTCCTTTTGATGAAGTGCTGTGCGAACAGGGCAGGAATTTCTCCAATAAAATCTGGAATGCGCTGCGCCTGGTAAAAGGTTGGGAGATTGATGAAAACATTGATCAGCCGGATACCAGCAAAGTTGCTGTAGAATGGTTTGATGCAAGGCTGAACCAAACCCTGAAAACGATCGATGATCTTTATGGAAAGTACAGGATTT
>JBKHBQ010000270.1:0-5278 GCA_046542305.1 Bacteroidales bacterium | reverse complement strand
CCACCGCCTCGTGGAGAACGCGGCGATCGTGGTGATCGTGGTGGCGACCGCAGGGATCGCGGCGACCGTGGCGACCGTGGTGGTGACCGTGGCGATCGTGGTGGTGATCGCGGCGACCGCAGACGCGGTGGCGGCGGTAACCGTCCCAATAAATGGTAAAGCCTAAATAGCTAAAAATCATATCAGAAGCAGTTTTCCTGAAAAAAAAATGCCTCACGGTGTAACCAATTTACGGATTTCACGTAAATTTGACAACATACCAACATAACGGCAAGTTATATGAGGCAACTGAAAATTACCAAGCAGGTAACAAACAGGGAAACTGCTTCTCTTGATAAGTACCTGCAGGAAATAGGTAAAGTAGATCTGATCACTGCAGAAGAAGAAGTTGCCCTTGCCCAGCGCATCAAGCAGGGCGATATGGAGGCGCTGGAAAAACTCACCAAAGCAAACCTGCGTTTTGTAGTCTCCGTTTCCAAACAATACCAGAACCAGGGCCTGAGCCTGCCCGATCTGATCAACGAGGGAAACCTGGGATTGATAAAGGCTGCCCAGCGATTCGATGAAACGCGCGGGTTCAAATTTATTTCCTATGCCGTGTGGTGGATCCGGCAATCCATTCTGCAGGCGCTGGCCGAGCAGTCGAGGATTGTACGCCTTCCGCTCAACAAAATCGGGGTGCTCAACAAAGTGAATAAGGTGTATGCGGTGTTGGAACAGGAATTGGGCCGTGCACCCGAAGCCGATGAACTGGCCAGGCAACTCGAGATGTCGGAGCAGGATGTAAAGGAAATCCTTAAAAATGCAGGCCGCCATGTATCGGTAGATGCGCCCCTGGTGCAGGACGAGGAAAATACCCTGCTCGATATGATGACCAGCGAAGAAGGCCCCACGCCCGAAAAAGGCCTCATTTACGAATCACTCAGAAAAGAGATCGAAAGGGTAATCTCCACCCTCACCACCCGCGAAGGGGAAATCCTGAAATATTATTTCGGCCTCGAAGGCAAATATCCCATGACCCTGGAGGAAATCGGGGAAAAATTCGACCTGACCCGCGAACGGGTGAGGCAAATCAAGGAAAAAGCCATCCGTAGACTTAAGCAAACTTCGCGTAGCAAAATTTTAAAAACCTATCTGGGATAGGAAAAGGAGAATTACACATTGTTTGGGTGCAGACGGACACGTTTCGTCTGCACTTTTCTTTTTCATATTTTTGCAAAAAAACATTCCATGCAACATCTCATTGCACCTTCGATCCTTTCGGCCGATTTCGGCGCATTGCGCAACGATATCGAAATGCTTAACCGCAGCGATGCCGACTGGATTCATGTGGACATTATGGACGGCATGTTTGTCCCGAATATTTCCTTCGGATTCCCGGTGTTGAAAGTGATCAGCCAGGCAGCCGAAAAACTTCTGGATGTTCATCTGATGATCGTTGAACCGGAAAGATATTTCGAAGAATTTAAAAAGGCAGGGGCAGGCCTGCTCAGCATCCATATCGAGGCCAACCGTCACCTGCACCGCAGCATTGCTGCCATCAGGCAACTGGATATGAAAGCCGGGGTGGTGCTAAATCCGCACACCACCGTCAACCAGTTGGAGGATATCATTACGGAAGTTGATCTTGTGCTGTTGATGAGTGTGAATCCCGGCTACGGCGGGCAGAAATTCATTGAGAATACCTATTCGAAAATTTCACAGCTCCGAAACATGATCATCCGCAAATCGGCGAAGGCGCTGATTGAAGTGGACGGAGGGGTGACCCTTGAAAATGCCCCGCGGCTCATCGAAACCGGGGCTGATGTGCTGGTGGCCGGCAATACGGTTTTTGCCTCCGATGATCCCATGCACACCATTGCCCTGCTCAAATCCATAAACTAAACAAATTATGTCCATCGGCAGCATAACCATGATCGGAGCCGGAAGGGTGGCCACACACCTTGCACTTCATTTGGCGGAAAGAGGAACGGAGATACGGCAGGTATACAGCCGTACCATGAAATCGGCAGAAAAGCTTGCGGATAAGCTCGGTGCAATGGCTGTGGACAGGCTCGTGGATCTGGATCATAAGTCGGATCTTTACATAGTGGCTGTGGTGGATGATGCCATCCCTGGTATTGTCCGGCAATTCTCGCCAGCCGGAAAAATCGTGGTACATACTTCCGGATCGGTGGCGATGGATGCTTTACAAACAGCCTCAGCGCATCACGGGGTATTTTATCCGCTGCAAAGTTTCACCCATGGCCGTGAGGTGGATTTTTCCGAAATCCCTTTGTGCATCGAAGCTTCGGATGCAGCAACCGAAAGTAACCTGCTCGAGCTGGCAAAAATGCTGTCGCGCGATGTGCGCCTGATCGACAGCACGCAGCGCGCCTTGATCCATGTAGCTGCTGTTTTTGCCAATAATTTCAGCAATTTTTTATTCCTGCAGGGGGGTGAGATTTTGGAACAGGCCGGCGTGTCGTTCGACATTTTGCTTCCGCTGATCCGGGAGACCGTGCAGCGCCTCAATCAGCACCATCCGCGTGAAACGCAAACAGGGCCTTCGGTGCGGAATGACGAAAAAACCATGGGCAAACACCTGAATCTGATTGCCGGTGATCCCTCCAAAAAGGAAATTTACCTGTTGCTGAGCAAATACATACAAAAAGAATTCAATGCTTAAATCCATATTGAAAGATGGTTGTTAAAAACTACAAGGAACTGCTAAAAAATATCACCACCTTTATTTTCGATTATGACGGGGTATTTACCAACGGTAAGATCATCCTGATGGAAAACGGTGATCAGTTGCGTACTGCAAATGTGAAGGACGGATATGCCCTGCAGCTTGCGCAGAAAAAGGGTTACAGGGTGGCAGTGATCTCGGGCGGAACCTCCGAATCCATCCGCCGCCGCATGCACGGCCTCAAGATCATAGATGTATTCATCAAGGTGGATCACAAAATTCATGTTTACCGCGATTATCTCGAAAAGCACGGACTGAAGCGGGAGGAGGTGCTGTTTATGGGTGATGATATCCCGGATATCCAGATCATGCAGGAAGCCGGTGTGGCTGTTTGTCCGGCCGATGCCGCGGAAGAGATCAAATCGTTGTCGCATTATATTTCGCCGGTGAAGGGAGGCGATGGCTGCGTGCGCGACATCGTGGAGCAGGTGATGAAAATTCAGGGTAAATGGCTGAATGATGATGCCTTTATCTGGTAAAAGTATAAAATGATGAACGTCAACGGAAAAGATTACAGGACGGTTTGGATGGAAGGTGCCACTGTGCTGATGGTAGAACAGAATCTGCTGCCGTTTGAATTCAGCATTCATGCCTGCAAAGCTTACACCGACACCTGTGAGGCCATCCGCACCATGCGGATCAGGGGCGCGGGAGCCATTGGCGCTGCCGCAGGATATGCCATGGCGCAGGCATTTCTGGAGGCGCCGGCTGACGGTTTGCTGACTTTTGTTAAACAGGCAAAAAAAGATATTGAATCCACCCGTCCCACAGCACGTAACCTGTTTTATGCCGTCGACAGGGTATTCGAAGCGGGGATGAAATCTTCCGCTCAAGCTGTGGAGGAAGCCGAAGCCGTAGCCGATCGGGATGCCGCAGATTCGCAGGCCATCGGTGACTTGGGGAATGAACTTATCAAGCCGGGCTTTCGCATCCAGACCCACTGCAATGCCGGCTGGCTGGCTTTCGTGGATTTTGGTACGGCGCTCTCGCCCGTTTACCGTGCTCATCAGGACGGCAAAAATATTTTCGTGTGGGTAGACGAAACGCGGCCGCGCAGCCAGGGCGCAAGACTGACAGCGTGGGAACTTTATCAGGCCGGAGTGCCGCACCGCATCGTGCCCGACAATGCCGGGGCATGGCTGATGTCGCAGGGTAAGGTGGATATCATGATCACCGGCGCGGACCGCATTGCCGCCAACGGCGATACCGCCAACAAGATCGGAACGTTCGAAAAAGCCATTGTTGCCAAAACCTTTGGAATACCCTTTTATATTGCAGCCCCCACTTCCACCATCGATCTGAATTGCAAAACCGGAAATGAAATTGTGATCGAAGAGCGAAGTCCCGGGGAGGTATTGTATCAAAGCGGACCTGACCGCTCAGGGCAAATGCACGAAATTCTTGTGGCCTCGCCCGGAGCGGATGCCATCAATCCCGCTTTCGATGTAACGCCGGCAGCTTACATCACGGGCATTATTACCGAAAAAGGGATTATCAGGCCTGATGCCGGTGAAATTGCCGGACTGTTTGATTGAAATTAATTTTGAAGCACAGAATATTCCCGGATTCAGAATCTATAGAAGCAAGATTTCAGGTTATTCCTGCGATACCTGGATCAGTGACACCTCTACCGAACCGCCTTCGGGCTGCAGGCTGATCCAGTCGTTGTCCTCGCTGAACCATTTGTATTGCCCGCCAACCTTCACAATATAATCGCGCATGTTTCCCGATTTGGGTATGTTGATCACAAAACCGCCGTTTTTGCTGTTGCCTTTGCCGTAGTTGAGGAACAGCCTGAAGTCGCGGTCGCCGAGGTTTTTGGCCTTCACCACCACATAACTTTCCTTACGCCCCTGCCGCGGCACCGGATCAAACCGGAAGGTGCTGAGCTGATCGGCTTCGATCACTTCGTTGTTTTGCACCACATTTACCACCACATTTTCTTCAAGAATTCTGGTGATTTCGCGTATCCGGTCTTCCGGATAGGATTCATCGGGCATTATGGCGGCGGCCATTGTGTAATAATGTATGGCGTTATCGTACACCTTTGAATTAAAGAAACGGTCGGCTTCCTTGATGGCCCGGTTGTACTCTTTTTGGATGCGTTCGAATTCGGCCAGCATGATGGCATCAATTTCACGCAGCCGCTCCCCGGGGTATGTTTCTTCGGGAAACAGGGCGGCAGCTTCTTCATAGGCGTTTTTTGCCTTTTGGAAATTTTCCGCATCGAAATGGAAATCGCCGGTGCTGACAAGCGAATTATATTCTTCACGCTTTTTGGCCAACGCCGCAAGCAGGTTTTCGATCTCATCGATCTGGGTTGCTGGATAAGTCTCCCCAGGCTTTATTTCCAGTGCCTTTTCATAACTGCTCCTTGCCTCATCGTACGATCCTGCATTGAACAGTGCATCGGCCCCGGCAATTTGCATATTATAAGCCTCTTCCACAGCCGCCAGTGCTTCAAGTTTGCTGTTAATCTCTGAAATCCTTTCCTGCGGATAATTCTCTTCGGGCTTCAGTCCGGCTGCTTTCTGGTATTCGGTTTTG
>JBKHBQ010000017.1:0-26146 GCA_046542305.1 Bacteroidales bacterium | reverse complement strand
TTATTTACGATAAGCGATTCATTTGGTGTTAATTCTTTCATTTGTCTAATTTTTTGAAATCACAATTTGACTTTGAGATACTCCTCTTTGAGGTAACAGTTTGTGACCTCAAAATTTGTGGTCGCAAATTGCAACTTCAAGATCAAGTATTTTCCCATTGCGCATCTATTAACACATTATCAAAATGGCTCTTATTGCAGGGCAAAAATTCAGGCTCAAAATACGGACTGTTCAAAACAGGATTCGGGGTAACATTATCTTGCATGCTGGAGTTATTGGTTAGTTGATCTTCAAAGATAAAATTTTTTACCCATCAAAACCAAATAAGCCAAAAAGAGCAGAATAATCAAAATGATTAGTGCTTTTCCACCGCCCCCAGCATGTACACAAGGTGTTCGAGGTGTTTGTTGATTTCGGCCATGTATTCGTTTACGGCCTTTACTGAACCGGGCAGGGCAAAGAGGAGGGTTTTGCCGGTTACGCCGGCCAGGGCGCGGCTGACGAGTGCAGCGGGTTTTTCGAGGCCGTATTTCCAGCGGATCATTTCCATGATGCCGGGGATTTCTTTTTGGATGTAATCCTTCATCACCTCGGGGGTGATGTCGCGCGGGCCGATGCCGGTGCCGCCGGTGGTGATGATCAGGTCGGCTTTTTGCGCGATGGAGGTTTGCAGCACCTCGTGCAGCTTTTGCTCATCATCGGGAATGATGGTATGGTGGATATTCAGGCGCCAGCCCAGCTTTTGAAACTGCTTTTCTAGCCACTGCGCCACGGCAGGGCCGCTTTTGTCTTCGTACACGCCGCGGCTGGCGCGGTCGCTCAGGGTGATGATTTCTGCAGAAAAAACCTTGGGAATGTACTGCATCTTGTCGCCGGCGCGGAGTATGCCTCCGCCCGTGACACGGCAGAAAATTCCTGCACGCGGCATCACGTAATTTCCGGGTTCACGGAATTTATCGTGGAACGGCTTGCCTATTTCGGTCACTTCAAGTACCACCTCATCCTTTACAAACCGGTCGAAAATCTTAACTTCCAATTCCGGTTCCGTTTCAAAAAGGATATTCTCGGCAAACTGGCCGGGTTCCAGTTCATCGGCGCCGGTAATGCGGTAAAACCTCTCCGCTTCGGCTTTATCGAACAGGCTCACCTGCCGGATGGTGCCGGCGTGGGCATCGCCCCGGATGCCGTCCAGATTGAGTTCGAGTTGTTCAACGGGAAATTTGCGCCCTCTTTCCGGAGCAGCATTTACCGACAGGATTTTGATGGATTGTTTCATGATTCTTTAGCTCTTCGAAATGTATCTCACCTCATCACCGGGCTTCACCTTCCCGTATCTGATCACGCGGGCAAAGATGCCTTCCTTTGGCATGACACAGTTGCCCACCTCGCGAAAAATGGCGCACCCGGAGCCGTGGCATTTTTTTCCGATCTGGGTTACTTCCAGCTCGGTGTCGCCGATGATCAGCCGGTCGCCGGGATTGGTTTCGTAAAGGATGATGCCTTCGGTGGTGATGTTTTCGGCAAACTCGCCCCAGTTTACCCTGCGCCCGGCCAGGGCACCCCATTTTTCGATGCTTTCACGGGCCAGCAGGCTTACCTGACGGTGCCAGTCGCCGGCATGGGCATCGCCTTCAACACCTTTTTCGTTCAACAAAATTTCGGGAACGGGTTCCTTGATCGTACCCTTTTCCCGTGAAATATTTACACTGATTACTTTAATATCCATTGTTAAGAATTTGCGTTTGCAAAGATAGGATTGTTGTGAAAAACGACATTTTGCCAGTGATATTGGATGGGAGATACTTAAATGAAAAATCCGCATACGCATGAGAACTGTGGATTTCAATCAGCACACGGAACTTTCCGCCGGATCGGTTTGGCAACCGGACCCGGCGGGTGTTGTTTATTGTTTTCAGGTTTGGCTGTGGATATATTAAAATGTGCCGGCTATTGAATCAGTAGTTTTTTATTGGTTTCGAAGCCTTCGCCGGATATTCTTACCACATACAGCCCGCGCGGCAGCTCGTTTACCTGAATTTCAGGCTGCTGATATCTGAATTGTTTTACCAGTTGACCCGCATGATTGATGATGTGCACGCTTTTGATTTTCCCCGGTAAAAATTCACCTTTTAATATAACGACATCAACGGCAGGATTGGGTGCCAACGTAAATTGATATTCGGTTGTTGATGCCGCAATATCTCCTGTTGAAGTGATGCTTTGCGGAGGAGGATAATTACACAGTTTTTTATTTTCCCAGACTTCATCCGTAAAATTCCAATCCTGAAAAAGTTGGCTGACAAGGTGAGCGTTATCGTTGTAATCCCATACCTGGCGCGACATATTATTCCATTCGAAATAATGTGATTGCTGAATGTATTCGGTAAGCTGTCCAGCCATATTGTAATCGAACAGTTCCCTCATCATTACCAGGGTATCCCACATTTGCCCGCTATGATTCCAGCTTTGAAAAAGCAGCTTGGTTTTCAGGCCTGCCTCATTATAATCAACAAGATTCCTGTCGTTGTTCATCCATTCCGATCCGGTATAACTTTGCGTAATTTCCTGGTGCTGATTCTCATATTCCCCCGGCAGGTAAAGGACCCTATTGTTCAGCGCAAAAGCTGCAGTCTGGCTGTTTGCCCAATCATGGTATTCGGCTGTGACTTTCATCTGGCTGTCGTATTCGTAGCGGTATCTGTAGGAGTAAAACCATGCATTGTGGTTGGTGTTCCAGTACTGCCGGTAAACCGAATCGGGCATGCCGTAAAAATTATTGTAATAAAAGTTCTGTGCACCATTTCGCCATTCAGGATCGCCATATTGGGAAAACAGGTAAAGGGTGTAGGTTAACCGGTTTTGTGTATCATATTCGTAGCTGGTTTTACTTATGGGATCCCACATGCCGCCATTCAGCTCTGCGTTCCATATATAGTATGATATACTTTCGATGGAATCGTTGGAATGATAGGTGTACATGTATTTGTTTACCTGAAGGTAGGTGCCCTGATCGCTCTGGAATAGTTTGATGAGTTCCTCGGTCAGCCTTCCCCCTGCATCCCGGGTATTGATGGTAATGGATTGCGGTACCCAGCCCCCGGTTTGATAGCTCCAAAGCATGCAGTGAGTCGTGTCGGTGGTGGATGCACGCGAAGCATCATACAGGTTTTTTTTGCTGTCGCAACAACCGGTTTCATCAAATCCGACGTGCGGATTCTGGCCGGAGAGGTTCAGGGAAATTGCAGCCAGGACTATCAGCAATTGAATGGGTAATTTTTTTTGTTTCATCGTGAAGAAATTTTGAATTGCTTAAAAGTAATACGTCAACACGCTGGTGCAAAATCTTTCACCTTCATTAACAGAACTTTAACGATTTATTACTCCGCATATGCTGATTTTGGGTTTTTCAAAGCAGATGATTCAGAGTTGGATTTTAACAGTGGTTAACACTTTAAGCTACACACCGTGTGTTAAAAAAATAATTTTGCTTCGATTTGAAATTTTGGTAAACCCATTCAGGATCAATGATAAAGAATTAAACATGGTATATTGTAAAAAAATGTAATGAAAATAAATTAGAACTTTGTATTGCATAGTACTGAAAAATGTTTATGTTTGCAGCATGAATACAGAAAAAACTATATCACAAATGCGGAAAGGCGTACTGGAGCTGTGCATTTTGTCGATCATTTCCCAAAGCGAGGATGCCTATGCCTCGGATATTCTGGGTAAGTTGAAAGATGCGCAGCTCATCGTGGTGGAAGGCACCCTGTATCCTTTGCTGACGCGTCTGAAAAATGACGGGCTGCTCAGCTACCGCTGGGAGGAATCAAAATCGGGTCCTCCGAGGAAATACTACCGGATCACCGAGCTGGGTGAGAAAACCCTAAAGGATCTCAACATCGGCTGGAATGAACTGATCGATGCAGTGAGCCATATAGTAAATAATCAACATTGGGATAATAAAAACTATCAATCATAATGAAAAAGACAGTGTCAATCAATATCAGCGGCATCATGTTTCATATCGATGAAGATGCCTATGAACGGCTGAACCGTTATCTCAGCAGCATCAAGCGGCATTTTTCGCGCATGGAGGGGCGGGATGAGATCATCACCGACATCGAAGCCCGCATTGCCGAATTGCTGCAGGAAAAAATCAAGAATAATAAACAAGTCGTTACCATTGAGGATATCGAAGAGGTAATTGCCATGATGGGCGAACCTGCCGAAATGGATGAGGACGCCGAACCCAGGGGCAAACGCGAAAACTCCGGGCAGTACTACCGCCGTCCGCGCAGGCTGTATCGTGATCCGGACAACCGCATGATTGCCGGTGTATCCAGCGGACTTGCAGCCTACCTTAACGTGGACCCGGTATGGTTCAGGGTGCTGTTTATCGTTACCTTGTTCTTTGGAGCAGCCGGCCTGATCGCGTATATCATCCTGTGGTTATTAATGCCCCAAGCCATCACCACCGCTGAAAAACTCGAAATGCGGGGGGAGCCCGTCAACATCTCGAATATAGAACGGTCCTTTCGGGATGAGTATGCAAACGTGAAGGACAAATTCAACGGATTTGCCGACGGGGCCCGCGAATCGTTTAAAAAAAAAAGCGCCGGTAGCCGCACGGGTTTGGACAATCTGATCGAATTCACCGGCTCTTTGCTTCGTGTGGCGTTGAGGGTGCTGATCGTGATCCTGGGCATCTTTCTCATTCTTTCTGCCCTGAGCTTTATCGCCATGTTTGTGGCCGGCATTACCGGCCTGAGCAGCTTCTCGTTTTTCGACGGAGGCGACCTGGTGGTTTTTTCATTGCCCGTGTTTCTCGATATGATCTTCAGCAACAGTTTAATGGGGGCGCTGGCGGTGCTTTCTGTGGTGTTGATTTTCGGCATTCCGCTCATTGCAATTATCTATCTTGGCTTCAGGTTGCTGTTGGGAAATCGGGTGCGGGTGCCCTACTTCAGCATCACCGCCTTTTCGTTCTGGCTGGCCGGAATCATCCTGGCTTCCATCGTGGCTGTTGATACCGGAATGGATTTCAGGCATACGGCAAGGGAGGAGAAATCCTACCAAATCAACCTGACGGGCCGGGACGTGCTTTATTTTGAAACCTCTCCCGATATATACACTGCCAATTACGGCTGGGCCGAGATCTTCGACAGGGAATGGCGGACACAGATCCGCGACAACAGCTACGAATTGTTTGCCGTACCCTATTTGCAATTCAGGAAAGCTGCCGGGGATGAGGCTTCGGTACGCATATTTTCCTACGCCAAAGGATCGAACCGGGGAGAGGCCGAACAGCGAGCCAATGCGCTGATTTATCCGGTGCAATCCACCGATAGTTCGTTTTTGTTGCCCTTGTACTACCGTTTTCCTGAAGATGCCAAATTGAGGAATCAGCGCCTGGAACTGGTAATTGAGGTGCCGGTAGGACAAAAGATCTACTTCGGTCAGAATATGGAAGCGTTTTTTAACGACAATCCCAATTACCGCTTCCGGCATGAAGGCTATAGCGGAAATCTCTGGATTATGACCGGCAGCGGGTTGAAACCCGATGTTGAGCCTGAGCAGGAAACATCAGAAGTCCAGGAGGTTGAGCCGGAGACAACGGCTATGACAATACCCGATAACCTCGGGCTGATCAATCTCAACCTGTTTGTCCCGTAAGCTTTGCGGAGATTGCATTTTGCTGCTTAAGAATATTTAACATACCAAAATTCTCTCTTAATTTTTTATTTTCCAATAGTTTATCCTTAGTAGCCCTGTTCCGGTGAGGCAGGGTTTTTTTTATTCCGGTGCTGTTTTACTACTTTTGCGCCCTAACCGTCAAGAAAATAAGTACTTATGCTTGTAAAAAAAACTGCCGCAGAAAACAAGAAGTCTCAGAAATTCAGCAAAGAGGAGGTGCTAAACGACTACCGCCTCGCCAACGAAAGCCGCCAGGCCAGCATGCTGGGCCGGAGGGAAGTGCTGACCGGAAAAGCCAAATTCGGCATCTTCGGTGACGGAAAAGAAGTGGCGCAACTGGCCCTTGCCAAACAGTTTAAAAACGGCGACTGGCGCTCGGGCTACTATCGCGACCAGACCTGGATGATGGCCGCAGGCATATTTTCGCTCGAGGAGTTTTTTGCCCAGCTCTATGGCGATACCGATGAGGATTTTAATCCGGGAACAGTCGGCAGGCTTATGAACAACCATTTTGCTACACGATATATCCATCACGACGGCACCTGGATGAACCAGACGAAAATAAAAAATTCCTCGGCCGATATCTCCCCCACCGCCGGCCAAATGCCCCGCCTGCTGGGGCTTGCCTATGCATCGAAATTTTACAGGCATAATCCTGATCTGAAGCAATTCGACCAGTTTTCGATCGACGGCAATGAGGTGGCTTTTGGAACCATCGGCGACTCCAGCACTTCCGAAGGTGTATTCTGGGAAACCATGAATGCGGCAGGTGTGCTACAAATCCCGCTGGCCATGTCGGTGTGGGACGACGGCTTCGGCATTTCGGTGCCCCGCGAATTCCAGACCGTGAAAAGCAGCATCTCGGATGCCCTTGCAGGTTTTGAACGATCGGGTGACGCGCCGGGATATAAAATCTACAAGGTAAAAGGCTGGGATTATCCTGCCCTTTGCAAGGCATATGAAGAGGGCATCAGGCTGTGCCGCGAATCGCACGTACCCGTATTGTTTCATGTGCTCGAGATCACGCAGCCCCAGGGGCATTCCACATCCGGGTCGCACGAGCGCTACAAATCCGAAGAGCGCCTGAAATGGGAGCAGGAATTCGACGGCATCAGGAAAATGCGCGAATGGATTCTGGAGGAAGGTTTTGCCACGGCCGATGAACTCGACAAAATTGAGAAAGAGGCGTTGAAGCGTGCCAAAGATGCCCGCAAGAAAGCCTGGAATAATTTCATGGAACCGCTTAAGCAAAAGCGGAAGGAATTTCTCCAGATGGTCGACATCAGCACCTGCAATTGTTCGAAGACCAACAAAATTGCCGCCATCAAGGAAGATCTGGCAAAGGTGGCCGATCCCATCCGCAAGGACACCATGTCGATGGCCAAACGCACCCTGCGGCTGATCTGCGATTCGTGCAGCGACCCCTCCAATTCACTTAAGACCAACGTTACAAAATGGCTCAACGATGCCATGGAAAAAAACCAACGCCGCTATAATTCATATCTGTATTCCGAAGATCAGTTTTCGGCGCTGCGCGTGGATCCTGTGGCGCCCGTTTATGAAGATAATGCCAAATCCGTTCCCGGACGCGAAATCCTGCGTGACAATTTCGACCATATCTTTAAAAATAATCCGCGGGTGATGGCCTTTGGCGAGGATGTGGGGAAAATCGGCGGGGTAAACCAAACCTACGAAGGCCTGCAGGAGAAATACGGCGAAATGCGGATCTTCGACACCGGCATCCGCGAAGCCACCATCGTGGGACAGGGCATAGGGCTGGCCATGCGCGGCCTGCGGCCCATTGCCGAAGTACAGTATTTCGATTACCTGCTGTATGCCCTGCAGGTAATGAGCGACGATTTATCCACGCTTACCTACCGCACAAAGGGTGGCCAAAAGGCGCCGCTCATCGTGAGCACACGCGGCCACCGCCTCGAAGGCATCTGGCATTCGGGATCGCCGCTCAGCATGGTCATCAACTCCATCCGTGGCGTACACGTGCTGGTGCCACGCAACCTTACCCAGGCGGCCGGTTTTTACAATACCATCCTGGCTTCCGATGATCCCGCGTTGATCATCGAGCCGCTTAACGGCTACCGCCTGCGCGAAAAAGCTCCTTCAAACCCCGGCCAATACAGGGTTCCGGTGGGGATGCCCGAGGTGATGCGTGAAGGCAGCGACATTACGGTGGTAACCTATGGATCGAATGTCCGCATTGCACAGGATGCTGCCGCGCAATTGCAGGAGTTCGGCATCGATGTGGAACTGATCGACGTGCAGTCGCTGCTGCCTTTCGACATAAACCACCTGATCGTGGAATCGCTGAAGAAAACCAACAAGATCCTGTTTTTCGATGAGGATGTTCCCGGCGGCGCCACTGCCTTCATGATGCAAAAAGTGCTTGAAGAACAAAAAGGCTATTATTATCTCGATGCCGAACCCAGAACGGTTTCGGCACATGCCCATCGCCCCGCGTACAGCACCGACGGCGATTATTTCTCCAATCCCAACGCCGAGGACGTTTTCGATGCCGTGTACAACATGATGCACGAGGTGAACCCGTACAAGTATCCGAAGATTTTTTAGTGCCTAAAACATGGTGGTTATTTTCGTTTTTTCTACAAGAATGAGGGAGGTGGGTTCCAACTGTTGGGCAATAAAAGTCCAAAAATAGTTAAAGCCAGCTAACCTGTTAAATTCATAAATTTTGTGAGTTCTTTGTGTCTTGGGGTCTTTGTGGCATAAGCAACAATAGCCACAAAGGCAGAAAGACGCTAAGCTTCACTAAGTTATTTTATTTTATAAATTAATCAGGCTAAAGGTGATGGATAACATTCTTCGCAATATCAGTTCGTCTTAAAGAATCTTTACCTCGATAAAAATGAAATTTTTCATTGATCAAAACCCACCCACCCTTGTTATAATTCCACGGATAAAAGAAATTTGTCAGAGATTTAGTAAAATAAAAAATCGGCTCAGTAAGCCGGAAAGGATTCGTTGTGAATAAAAAGAATTTCGATACCAACCCGTTTGGCAGGGGCGATGAAAAGCCGGAAGTGGAATTTCCGGTGAACTTCGACCTTAAAGTAATTTTTGAAACCAGTGACGAAGTGGATATCCAGCAGCGAAACCTCGAACTGGTGCTTGAAGATGCTCATGTGGAACATGATTTCGTGAAGTCGAAACACAGCCGCCGGGGCAACTACGTAAGCCTTACCATGAACATCACCCTCGACAGTGAGGATCAGATGCAGCACCTGTACAAACGCATGAAGCTGCTTCCCGGGATTAAATTTGCAGTTTGATTAGCTTTGCAGAAATCTTTATGATATGATAAAACTGTTTTACCTGATGCTGGGTGGAGCTTCGGGTGCCCTGCTAAGGTACTGGGCATCGGGATTGGCACATAAAATCTATACCGGCGTATTTCCCTGGGGCACCCTGGTGGTGAACATGAGTGGTTCGTTCCTGATCGGATTTTGCTGGGGGCTGCTGGGACAGGAAAATATCTCCACAAACGTCCGTTCGTTTTTATTTATCGGGCTCTTGGGGAGTTTCACCACATTTTCCACGTTTGCCTTCGAAAGCCTTAACCTCATTCGCGACGGAAATATTAAATTTGCGTTGATCAATGTGCTGGCAAGCAATATTTTGGGTATTTTGCTGGTACTTGTGGGTTTTGCATTGTCCAGACTGGTACTGAATTTAAAACTTTGAAAGCATGGATATTTTCGAAAACGGCGTAAAACTCAGGATTTACATAGGCGAATCCGACACCTGGAAAGGCGAAAACCTTTACTCGGCAATTGTACTCAAGGCGCGCGAAATGAAGCTTGCCGGCGCAACAGTTTTCAGGGGGATTATGGGATACGGCGCCAACAGCCACATTCACACGACCAAAGTGTTACGGTTGTCGGAGGATTTGCCCGTGCTGATCGAAATTGTGGATACCGAGGAAAATATCAACCGGATCATGCCGTTCATTCAGGAAACCGTCAGGCAGGGAATGGTCACCCAGGAGAAGATCAATGTGAAGATATACAGGGGGGAAGGAAGAGCTGACAGTGCGATGGAAAAGGATAACCGTTAGCTCCTGAACATCAGATATCCAGATGGCAATTTTTTACTTAAGTATAAATGAGGAATAAATTAACATGCACGATATAGAACCGTTTTATTCATGGCGCCATTTGTACGATGCGGCTGAGGACGACCGGTCGCCGTTCTACAACCGGCAGTACAGCGAGTTTGAATTCACGCACTCGGTGTACGATTATTTTATCCACCCGCAGTGGGACGAGATGGGTTCGGCCACACTTTACATAAAAATTCTTTATGCCAGCTACAGCCGCGGCTTTGCCATCATCGAAATGATCGGCGAATGGAACGACTGCCTCTACAACGACATCATGTATTTTAAGCGCAACATCATCGAGCCGCTCATCGAGGAAGGCATCAACAAATTTGTGCTGATCGGCGAAAATGTGCTGAACTTCCATTCGTCGGAGGACGATTACTACCAGGAGTGGTTCGAAGAAATTGAAGACGGCTGGATCGTGGCCCTTAATTTCCGTCAGCATGTGATCCAGGAATTCAACAGCGCCAACATCGATTACTATATCGCGTTTGGCGGGCAGTTCAACACCATCGACTGGCGTATTTTTTCACCCACACAGCTTTTCGACCGCATCAACCAATTAATCGTAAAACGACTTTCAGCATGAAACGGGCAGTAATTCTCAACATCACCGGTAAAGTCCAGAATGTAGGCTTCAGGCACCACACCGTAAAACAGGCCGAAAATTACGGCATCAAAGGTTTTGTAAAAAACAAATCCGACGGCTCGGTGTACGTGGAAGCCGAGGGCGAAGAGGAAAACCTCGACCTGTTCATCAATTGGTGCCGGCAGGGGCCAACATGGGCGCGTGTGGACCATGTACATGTGCAGGATTCGCAACCGCAGGATTACACGGATTTCAGCGTCCGCTGATTCAAGCGTTAAGTTTTTCCTTTAACATTCCAAGCACTTTTCTATCGATGGGAAACGTCATCATTTCTTCATCAAAAGATTTGAGATCAACCCACCTGAATGTTTGCGCGCCTTCCTCATCTTTAAAATCAAATGCCTTTTCCGAAACGGTTATTTTTTCAGGAAATTCAGGTTCGATCAGGTAATAAATGCTGATGAGCTGGTGCGGCGATTTAAGCAGGTAAGTGGGCTGAAAATAATCGGTGGTGTAAAAATGATCAAGTATCCTGATCTCCTGCCCGAACTCTTCACGGCATTCGCGCCGCAGGCAATCGATGGTACCTTCTCCTAATTCCAGGCCGCCTCCCGGAAATTTGGTCATGCGCATGCCCAACCTGTATTCGTCGGTGATCAGCAGTCGCTTGCGCTCATCGAAAGCAATGCCATACACCCTGATGTTAAAACCTTTTACCTCGTCTGACATAAATTTTTGTATTTTCGAATCCTGGAATCAGAAACCGGGAGCAAAACAAATATTAACTCTGCCTTCCGTAAAATTTTGATAACAATAATACAAAAAGCAAATGAAAAAAATTACCCATCCCCTGCTGGCCATCTCCATCCTTTTGATGGCTTTTGGCTGTTCACAGCAAAAATCTGAAGAAAAGAAAAGCGACCCGGAGAATTTCAAAAACTACATCACCGGTTACACCTCCGGCATGATCGAATCGGGATCGCCGGTGTCGGTGGTGCTTGCGCAGCCTGTAACAGGTTTTGAAGCCGGCGCGGAGATTTCAGAAAAAGTGTTCAGGTTTTCACCTTCGGTAGATGGAAAAACATTTCTGGTAAACGATCATACCGTAGAGTTCAGGCCTGAAAAATCCTGGCCCTCCGGCAAAAAAATCCACACCGAATTCAATCTGCATAGATTTTTTGAGGTACAGGAAAAACTGAAAACCTTCAGCTTTGATTTTAATGTGATCCCCCTGGATTTTACGGTATATCGCGGCAGGCTTGATAATGCAGGCACTGCCGAAAACTACATGAAGCGTTATGATGGCAAATTTGTAGCTGCCGACGAAATAAAAATTGAGGACATCAGAGAAATACTTTCAGCATCATCACCCCACGCAAAACTTCAGGTAAGAGTTACCCGCGACGGCCCCAAAGAGTTTTCATACGTTATCGACAGCATTCCGCGCAGGGAGAGCAGTTATCAGATTACCCTGAAATGGGACGGTAAACCGGTGGATATCCAAAAAACCGGCAGCTTCGAAATTGAAATTCCTTCGATGTACGAATTTAAGCTGCTGAACGTGGATGTGGAACAATCGGCTGCCGATCAGCATATCGACCTGGTTTTCTCCGATCCGTTGAATGATGATCAGGATATCGAGGGATTGGTGAGCATCAGGGACCAGGACAACATCAAGCTTTCCAAACGCGGAAACACCATCACCATTTATCCGCAGAACCGGCTGTATGGCGAAAAAACCGTAATTGTGGACCGGAGCCTGAAAAACAGCCGCGGACAGGAACTCGGCAACAGGGAGGAGTTGATTGTGGCCATGGAAGCCCTCAAGCCGGAAGTGACGATTATTGGTCAGGGAGTGATTATGCCTGATTCGCGCGACCTTATCCTGTCCTTCAAAGCCGTGAGTCTTCGCGCCGTCGACGTTACCGTTTACAAGGTCTTCAGCAATAATGTAAAGCAGTTTTTCCAGTTCAACAATTATACCGGCGAAAACAACCTTCGCTACGTGGCCCGCCCGGTGTACCGCAGCCTGGTGAGGCTCGACGAAAATCCCGACCTGAACCTTCAGCAATGGAATGCCTTTTCGGTGGACCTTACCGGGATGATCCGAAAAGATCCCAATGCCATTTACAGGGTGAAATTTTCGTTCAGAAAAGAATATGCCGTTTACGGTTGCGACGGAAATGCAGATGCCACACTTGAAGAATTTGAAAACCAGGAATTGTACAGCGGAAATGAAAAAGATTACTGGGACGGCGATCGCTCATACTGGTACGAATATCCCGACGACTACAACTGGCAGGACCGTGATAACCCCTGCACGGATTCATATTATGTTTCCAGCCGCTTTCCTGAGCGGAACCTGTTGGCCTCGAACCTGGGGCTAATCGCTAAATCGGCCGATAACAGAAGTTTCAGCGTAACCGTAACCAACCTGCTGACCACAGCCCCGGTTATCAACGCGAAGCTGGAGTTTTACAATATGCAGAAGCAACTGCTGGGCAGCACTGCCACCGGCTCCGATGGAATGGCGAATATTCGGCTTGACCAGGTTCCTTTCCTGCTGATGGCTGAAAAAGAAGGCGATCGCTCGTGGCTCCGTCTGGACGATGGTTCATCTCTTTCGGTGAGCAATTTCGATGTTTCGGGAGCGCAGGTGCAGGAAGGCATCAAGGGCATGATATACGGCGAGCGCGGCGTGTGGCGGCCAGGTGATACCCTGTTCCTGACCTTTGTAATGGACGACGTGCAAAACCGCCTGCCAAAGGATCATCCGGTGATTTTCAAACTTTATAATGCCCGCGGACAAATGGTTGCCCGTGAAGTTGTAACGCAGGGCCTGAACGGGTTTTATGTTTTTAACCTCGTCACCGACCCGGAGGCGCCCACCGGAAACTGGTCAGCGCAGGTGCAGGTGGGCGGAGCCACATTTGCCAAGAGGCTAAGGATCGAAACCATTAAACCGAACCGCCTGAAGGTTAACCTGACCTTCACCCGCGACATTCTGATGAACCGCAACAATGAACAGACGGGCGTGCTGAAATCGAACTGGCTGCACGGCGCACCGGCAAACAACCTGAAAGCCGAGGTAAACGTAAAGCTTGTGGATACGGATTACAAGTTTAAAGGATATGAAAAATTCACCTTCAGCGACCCTACAAAAAATTACAGGCCCAACGAATATGAGGTGTTCAGCGACAGGCTCAACAGCGAGGGACGGGCTGTCTTCCCGCTCGACCTTCAGGTAAACAGCAATGCACCCGGCATGTTGCAGGCAGTTTTTAATACGAGGGTTTATGAGGAAGGCGGCAATTTCAGCACCGACTATACCACCATTCCCTTTGCGCCTTACAGCCGGTTTGCCGGCGTTCATGTTCCGGAAGGCGGAACATACAAAAACAGGCTGCAAACGGACACCTCACACAAAGTGGAGATCGTAACCGTGGATGTGCATGGAAAACCTGTTGCGGTAAAGAACCTACAGGTACGGGTGTACAGGCTTTCGTGGCGCTGGTGGTGGAGCAGCAGCAGCGATAACCTGGCCTCCTGGGTGAGGGGCGAGGATTCGGAGCAGATCATGAAAACCACCGTCTCCACCGGCAGTGACGGGAAAGCGAGCTTCGACTTCAGGGTGGATTACCCCCAATGGGGCCGGTATTTTATTCATGTAAGCGATAACGAGGGCGGTCACAGCACAGGCCTGCCGGTTTATGTAGACTGGCCGCATTATTACAGCCGCAGCGGTCGTGTAAATCCCGCCGGCGCTACCGTTCTTAACTTTTCTTCAGACAAGGAAAACTACGAGCCAGGCGAAAATGCCGTCATTTCCTTCCCCAGCAGCAGCGGTTCGCGGGCGCTGGCAAGCCTCGAAAGCGGCAGCGGCATCCTTCGCCAGTGGTGGATCGACGCAACGGAAGAAAGCACCAGCTTCAGTTTTGAAATCACACCGGAGATGGCACCCAATGCGTATCTCCATCTCACACTTTTACAGCCTCATGCACAGACTACCAACGACCTGCCCATCCGGATGTACGGCGTCATCCCGCTGATGGTGGAAGATCCGGAAACAAAGCTGATACCGCAGATCACCGTACCGGAAGAGGTGCGGCCGCAATCGGCTTACAGTATTAAGGTATCCGAAAAGAACGGGCGCCCGATGACCTACACCCTTGCGGTGGTAGACGAAGGGTTGCTCGACCTCACTAATTTTGAAACCCCCGATCCGTGGAAGAATTTCTATGCCCGCGAAGCCCTCGGCGTAAAAACCTGGGATCTTTTCGATGAGGTGCTCGGTGCTTACGGAGGCCGGCTGCAAAAAGTGCTGGCCATCGGCGGTGACCGTGAAGCGCTGAAGGTGGACGATAAAAAGGCCGAACGTTTTAAGCCCGTGGTAAGTTTCCTCGGACCATTTTTTCTTGAAACGGGTGAAACTGCCACACATCGGTTGTACATGCCCAACTACATCGGCTCGGTGCGGGTGATGGTGATTGCTGGTCATGAACAGGCATGGGGCAGCGTTGCTGATGAGATCCCTGTAAGGCAGCCCCTCATGATTTTGCCTACCGCCCCACGCGTTCTGGGCCCCGACGAGGAATTCGACCTGCCCGTTACGGTATTCGCCATGAAAGACAACATCCGCACAGTGGAGCTGACAGTGAAAGTGGAATCGCCGGTAATGATGGCCGGACCTGCAGATCAGACCCTGAAATTTGAGAAGATGGGCGAGCAAATGGCCTATTTCCGGCTCAGGGTGCAAAAAAATGAAGGCATTGGCCGCATCCGTGTGGAGGCAAAATCAGGGGGTGAAACTTCATTCGAAGAAATCGAAATTCAGGTGCGGAATCCCAGTCCCGTAATTACAACCAGCGAGCTGATCATGCTGGAAGCCGGTTCCGGCGCCGACCTGGTTTTCGACTTTTTCGGCATGACGGGAACCAATTCCGCCACCGTGGACGTTTCGGGCCTTCCTTCGTTCGAACTCGAAAAGAAGCTCAATTACCTCATCCGCTATCCGTATGGATGTGTAGAGCAGGTGACTTCCGCGGCTTTCCCCCAACTGTTCCTCAGCAACCTGATGGATTTGAGCGACAGACAGAAGGTGCAGATCGACGAAAACATCAGAAAGGCCATTCAGCAGATCACCAAATACCAGGCTGACGGTGGCTTGTCGTACTGGCCCGGAGGCAGATCCGTATCTGACTGGAGCACAACCTATGCCGGGCACTTCATGCTGCTTGCAGAACAAAAGGGTTACCTGATCCCGTATGATTTCAAGCAAAAATGGCTCGACTATCAAAATGAAACCGCCAACGAATACTTCCGCTACCGCAACAAGTGGTACTTTGGAAATGACCTGGCGCAGGCCTATCGGCTTTATACGCTGGCCCTGGCCGGCAAGCCCAATATCAGCGCCATGAACAGGCTGCGCGGAGAAAACAGCCTCTATGTGACTGCCCGCTGGCGATTGGCGGCCGCCTACCTGCTGGCCGGCATGCCCGAAGCCGCGGAAGCGCTTACCGACGGCGCCGGATTGGAGGCACGATCGTATGAAACGCCGGGACGGACCTTTGGAAGCCGCCTGCGCGATCAGGCCATGATCCTCGAAGTGCTGGTGCTGATGGACCGGAAGGAGGTTGCTTTCCGGCTGTTGAATGAAATGGCACAGGCAGCCCGAAACAGCTATTTCAGCACCCAGACCGCAGCCTTTACCCTGGTTGCCTTTGCAAGATTTGCAGGTGATCAGGATCTCGGTTCGCAATTGGACTTCAGCTATACGCTCCATGATGAACAGAAAAATATCCGTGCTGTGGTGCCGGTTTACCAGATCGATGTGGAAGGCGATACGATCACAAAGACGATGCATCTTGAAAACAAGGGTAAAAAGGACCTGTTTATCACACAAACCATCATGGGACAACCGGTGGGAGGCATTCAGGAAGATGCCTCGCTCAACCTTGAGATGAGCATAAACTATGAAACCATCGACGGCAAGCCGCTGGATATTGCTTCGATCAGGCAGGGCACCGATTTCGAAGCCATCGTCACAATCAAAAATCCGGGAAGGCTGGGAACCTACGAAAATATGGCGCTCAGCCAGATCTTCCCATCGGGATGGGAGATCATCAACCTGCGCCTGAACGACCAGCAATCGACGAAACGAGAAAGCCATTACGAATACCGCGATATCCGCGACGACCGCGTGTATACGTTTTTCGACCTGGCGCCGGGTAAAGCGGTGACTTACCGGGTGATGCTCAATGCCGCGTATGCCGGCAGTTATCTCATGCCGGGCGTGAGTTGTGAAGCCATGTACGAGGGGCATATTTATGCACGCACCAAAGGCCGGTGGGTTGAGGTGGTGAAATAAAACCCACGTGAAACAGTTTTTGATTTCGGGGGATTAATAAAAGCGGAACATGCGGCAGGTATTCACATGTCTGAACGATAATTTTGAACAGGTCGGCAGGTTTTTTTCCGACATGCTTCACTGGAGGCTGCGCCCCACCCTGCTGGGAATGTTTCTTGCAGGATTGTTGATCGGGGCATTCTGGCTTTCATTGCAGCGGGAACTGTTCGATGATCCCTGTAGCACGGTGGTATTCGATTGCGACGGTAATCTTTTGGGTGCACGCATTGCCGACGATGGACAGTGGCGCTTTCCGCCGTGCGATTCCGTTCCCTTTAAATTCAAAAAATGCATCGTCCTTTTCGAAGACCGACATTTTTACCGCCATCCTGGGGTGAATCCGCTTTCACTGATCAGGGCGGCGTATCAGAATTTCATGTCCGGTGAGATTGTGAGCGGGGGAAGCACCATCACCATGCAAACCATTCGCCTCTCGAGGAGGGGAAAACCCAGAACCATTTTTCAGAAAGCAATTGAGATTGGCCTTTCTGTTCACCTGGAGATCGCCAAAACCAAGGATGAAATCCTGGCGCTATATGCCTCACATGCGCCTTTCGGCGGAAATGTGGTGGGGATTGAAGCTGCGGCCTGGCGCTATTTCGGTCGCAGCCCCGACAACCTGAGCTGGGCCGAGGCCGCCATGCTGGCGGTTTTGCCAAATGCACCCGGGTTGATTCATCCCGGCAGAAACCGCGGTGAGCTGGAAATCAAACGCAATTTTTTGCTTGGAAAACTGTTGATCGCCGGTGTGATCGATGGCACCACCTACAGACTTTCCCTAAGAGAACCCCTGCCCGAAAAACCACTCCCGCTGCCCGATCCGGCGCCGCATCTTACCGCCCGGATGGATCGCGAACATCATGGCAGGATCAGCCACACAACCCTCAACATCAACCTTCAGAATCAGGTGTCGGAAGTGATGGAAAGGTATTGCGAAATGTACAGGCACAACGGCATCCATAACGCTGCAGTCATGGTCGTACAGGTAAACGATGGCCGGGTGGTGTCATATGTGGGAAATACTGCCGGCGACGCAAGTGGAAACGATGGCTGCCATGTGGATGTGATCACCAGCGCCCGCAGCACCGGCAGTATACTCAAGCCGCTGCTCTATGCTGCCATGCTGGGCGACGGCGAGCTACTGCCTTCAAGTCTGGTGGCTGATATTCCCACCACTATCAGTAGCTACAGTCCTAAAAATTTTAACGTCACCTATGATGGGGCCGTACCTGCCAATGAGGCGCTGATCCGCTCGCTGAATGTGCCTGCCGTAAGGATGTTGAGCGATTACGGCCTTTACAGGTTTTACGAAAAGCTGAAGCGCTCGGGATTTTCCACTCTTGTGTATGATGCTGATCATTACGGGCTTTCACTTATCCTTGGCGGCGCCGAGGTATCGCTTTGGGATTTGTGCAGGGTGTACGCAGGTTTGGCCCGGCAGGTGAATTCATATCCTGCTTCTGCAAAGAATGAAGGCAGGGTATTCGGCGAACCGCTGCTGCTTCAGGAAAAGGGTATCGAGAGATCCGACCCCGCTGTATTCGATGTGGCGGCGGTGTATCATACCTTTGAAGCCATGCGTAAGGTGCGGCGCCCGGAAGCGGAGGCCGGGTGGGAGTGGTTTACATCAGCCCGCTCCGTGGCGTGGAAAACCGGCACCAGCTTTGGTTTTCGTGATGCCTGGGCAGTGGGCGTTACTCCGGATTATGTGGTAGGTGTGTGGGTTGGCAATGCCGACGGCGAGGGACGTCCCGGCCTGACGGGAATCGCTACGGCCGCACCTGTTATGTTCGAGGTGTTCGACCTGTTGCCTGCTACCGGATGGTTCGAACCGCCATGGGATGAGATGAGCAAAATTCCTGTCTGCCGGCACAGCGGAATGCGGCCATCGGTCCATTGTCCCGATATCGACAGCATCTGGGTACCCAATGCATGCCTCAATACGCGCGCCTGCCCGTGGCACCGCCTTATCCACCTCGACAGCTCAGGACGCTTCAGGGTAAGTTCCGATTGTTATCCCCCGGCCATGATGCAGACCGGGAGCTGGTTTGTCCTTCCGCCGGCCATGGCCTGGTTTTACCGTTCGAAAAATCCGTTTTATAAAAGCATGCCGCCATGGCTGCCGGGCTGCTATCGCAACGAGCAGGCTTCCATGCAACTGATCTGGCCCGATCAGCCGTCAAAAATATATATTCCCCGCGAAATCGACGGTAAGGTTGGGGAAACGGTTTTTGAAATTGCACACAGCAGCCCCGGCAATAAGGTGTTTTGGTATGTTGATGATGATTACCACGGAGCTACCATCAACATTCATAAGATGGGTCTGCATCCCGAACCCGGAAGACACACCCTCACCCTGGTGGACGAAAACGGTAATTTTCTCCGCACAGCTTTCGAGATCGTAAGCAAAAAATGACCAACGGGCTTTCCTGCTCAGCTAAATCATTTCCCCGACATGCAATAATCAAGGCAATTTTTATACATTTGCACCAATTTTCAAACAATCAGCAAATGGCTCAAGATCAGCATAAATTCACGGGTGAAGGTTTAACCTACGACGACGTCCTGTTATTGCCTGCCTACAGCGAGGTACTTCCGCGCGAGGTCGACCTTACCACGATGTTCACTTCCGGTATCAACATGAAAATTCCGATCGTTTCGGCTGCCATGGATACCGTAACCGAGCACAAACTGGCCATTGCCATGGCCCAGGAGGGCGGCATCGGAGTGTTGCACAAAAACATGAGTATCGGCAAGCAAGCCAATGAAGTAAGAAAGGTGAAGCGTGCCGAAAATGGCATGATCCTCGATCCGATTACCCTCGACAAAACCGCGAAAGTCTCGGATGCGCTGGCCATCATGAAAGAATACGGTATCGGCGGCATTCCGGTTGTGGATCGCGACAATCATCTGGTGGGCATCGTTACCAATCGCGATCTTCGTTTCGAGCGGGATTTGAACAGGCCGGTGGATGAAGTGATGACAAAGGACAACCTGATCACCACCACCGAATTTACCGATTTCGAAAAAGCGGCCGATATCCTGCAGCAACATAAGATCGAGAAATTGCCCGTGGTCGACCGCGATTATAAGCTGGTCGGACTTATTACCTACAAAGACATTATCAAAATCAAGGCAAGGCCCAATGCCTGCAAGGACGAACGCGGCCGCCTGCGTGTGGCAGCAGCAGTGGGAGTGAGCGGAGATGTAATGGAACGTGTGCAGGAACTCGTCGTGAACCAGGTAGATGCCATCGTGATTGACACCGCACATGGCCATTCGGCCGGCGTGCTGGAGGTCACCCGCAGAATACGGAAGCAATATCCCGATCTTCAACTGGTGGTCGGGAATATCGGCACTGCCGAAGCCGCCCGCGATCTGGTGAAAGCTGGCGCCAATGCTGTGAAGGTGGGCATCGGCCCCGGGTCGATCTGTACCACACGCATCATTGCAGGCATCGGCATTCCGCAGCTTACCGCGGTGTATACCGTTTCGCAGGCCCTCAAAGGTTCGGGAGTGCCTGTTATTGCCGATGGCGGGATCCGCTATACCGGCGACATTGCCAAGGCCATCGCAGCCGGGGCAAATTCAGTCATGGCCGGATCGCTGTTTGCCGGAGTTGACGAATCGCCCGGCGATACCATCATCTACGAAGGCCGTAAATACAAAACCTACCGTGGCATGGGATCCATTGAGGCCATGCAGCTCGGCTCGAAAGACCGCTATTTTCAGGATATAGAAGAAGACATCAAAAAGCTCGTTCCTGAGGGCATTGTCGGCCGTGTTCCGTTCAAAGGAACACTGTCGGAGGTGATGCATCAACTGGTGGGCGGCTTACGTGCCGGAATGGGATACACAGGCTCGCGTACAATAGACGAACTGCAGCACGCACGCTTTATCAAAATTACTGCAGCAGGCGTGGCCGAAAGTCATCCCCACGATATCACAATCACCCGCGAAGCGCCCAACTACAGCAAATATTAGCCGCATTTTTTAACCCGGTATATAATATTTCTTTCGGTTTTCCGTAAGAAGATTTGGCGAATAAGTGAAAATCAAACAATAAAAATCGTGAAGATAATGATGGGAAAAAATCTCTACAAACCTAACCGCCTTGCAGTCAAAGCTATGGCCTTAATAACGATGGTGGCGGCATTTTGCATGTTTGCTCCGGTCACTGCTGTTGCACAGCAAGGTGATGATGTATTGCTTACCATCGGTAATGAAAATATTACCGTGGATGAGTTTATGGCTGTGTATCAGAAAAACAATGTGGAAGGCGAGGTGCTCGATAAGAAATCGCTGGAAGAATACCTTGACCTGTACATTAATTTTAAGCTGAAGGTAAAAGCGGCCGAAGATATGGGGCTGGATACCGTGGCTTCGTTCATTAACGAACTGAAGGGCTACCGCGATCAACTGGCAAAGCCATATTTTGTGGATGAGGAGGTAAATGCAGCCCTGCTTGAAGAAGCTTACCAGCGGAAGAACACGGATATTCGCGTAAGCCACATCCTGATACGGCTCGAGAAGTATGCCACTCCTGCCGATACGCTTGAGGCTTACAATAAGATCACGGAAATCCGCAAGCGCATTGTGGAAGGCGGAGAAGATTTTAATGCTGTGGCAGAAGAAGTTTCTGAAGATCCTACAGCCCGCGACATGCCGGCCCGCGGATTTCAGCCGCCGCGTAAGGGTAACCGTGGCGACATCGGATATTTTTCGGTGTTCGATATGGTGTATCCTTTCGAGGACGCAGCTTACAAGCTCGATGTCGGGGAAGTGTCGGAGCCTGTTCGCACAGATTTCGGTTACCACCTTATTCTGGTGCACGACAAAAAACCTGCGCTCGGAAAGGTACAAGTAGCACATCTGTTTCTGCAAATGCCAAAGGAAGCTACGGCCGAAGATTCGGTGGCGCTGAAGGCGCACGTTGATTCGCTCTATACCGAACTGAAAAACGGTGCCGAATGGGACGAAATCGTCAGGGAGTATTCCGACGATAAAAGCTCATCGATGAACAAGGGTGTGCTGCCCTGGTTCGGCGCCAACCGCATGGTGCCCCAATTTATCGACGGCATTCGCTCCATCCCCGATTCAGGTCAGATTTCCCAGCCCATCCTCACGACATACGGCTGGCACATTATCAAACTGATCGATACCAAACCCATTGGCTCTTTCGAAGACGAAAAAGCCGACCTCAAGCAAAACCTCAGCAAGGATGTTAGATCAGACAAAAGCAAAGCTTCCATCATTCGAAGAATAAAAAAAGAATACGGCTACAAGCAATATCCCAAAGCTGTGGAAGCGATGTATACTGCAATCGATTCGAGCATTTACAAGCGCAAGTGGGAAGCTGCAAAAGCTGAAGGCCTCAATGATCCCGTGTTTTCGATCGGCGACCTGCAATATACTCAGGCAGATTTTGCCGCCTATCTCGAAAAGCATCAATCCATCAGCAGCAATGAAACCATTGACAATTTCATGAATACCTCCTTCGAGGAATTTGCCGAAGAAAAACTGCTCGATTACGAGGATGCACGCCTCGAACAAAAATATCCGGAGTTCAGGGAATTGATAAAAGAATACCGCGACGGCATCCTGCTCTTCGAACTCACCGACCAGATGGTGTGGAGCAAGGCCATCAGGGATACCACCGGGCTGAAATCCTTCCACGAAAAGAATAAAAAAGACTACATGTGGGGCGAGCGCGTGGAAGCAACCCTGGTGACGGCGCTTACAATGGAAGGTGCAGAAAAAGCCCTGCAAATGGCCAGGGACGGTAAGAGCGGCGAAGAAATCAGCGAAGCCTTCGAGAAGGATACCGTGTATACTGTAGCCGTGATCACTAAAAAATTCCCCAGGGGAGAGAACAGCATCATCGATCAGGTAAAATGGAAAAAAGGCATCACCGACATTCATACTGATGATAAGGGAAAATCCGGCTTTGCTATCATCAGCGGAACTGTGGAACCCGAGCCGAAAACACTCTCCGAGGCACGCGGGCTCATCACTGCCGACTATCAGAATTACCTCGAAGAGCAATGGATAAAAGATTTAAAGGAAAAGTATACTGTAACCGTACATGAGGACGTTCTATCCCAGATAAAATAAGCGGCTTTGTCTGTAAGATTTTCATTTTTATTCCTGATAATTTTCATAGGCTCTTGCAATACCGCCACGTTCGATGGTTCGGACCGCATTCTTGCAAGAGTCTATGATTCGTATTTGTACGTGTCGGATCTCGACGGCCTCGTTCCTTCAGGAACAAATACCATCGACAGCCTGTCGATCACCCGCAACTACGTGAACAACTGGGTGAGAAATCAACTGCTGCTGTATCAGGCCGAAAGAAATCTTGCCGACGACCAGAAGGATTTCAGCCGGCAACTCGAAGATTACAGGAATTCCCTGATCATTTATGCCTACGAATCGGAGTTGATCAGGCAAAACCTCGACACTGTGGTGGGCATAGAAGAGATCGAGGCATATTACAACGACAACCAGATCAAATTTGCACTGAAGGAGAATATTGTTCAGGTGGTATACGCCAAAGTGGCCGACGATGAAAAAATGCGGAAAAAGATCAGCCAATTGGTTAAATCCGACAAGGAGGTCGATCGCGATTCACTGGAATACTATTGTATGCGCTATGCCGAAGAGTACGATATTATCGATCAGGAGTGGATTATATTTAACGACCTGTTGCAGCGAGTGCCCGTGGAAGCCTACAATCCTGAGGCTTTTCTGGCGCAGAACAAGTTTTTAAGCATCAACGACAATGGCTATGATTATTACATCAACATCCTCGACTACCGCCTGAGCGAGAGCACTTCCCCTTTGTCGCTGGAAACAGCAAATATCAGGACCATCATTCTGAATAAACGTAAAAAGCTCCTCATCAAAAAGATGCAACAGGAGATTTACAATGAAGCCATGAAAAGCAACGATTTCGAATATTATTAATCATCCGATATGAAAAAAATCTTTTTTTCGATATACGCTTTACTTATCTGTTTTGCCACCGGTTTGTCCGCCCAGGAAACCAACACGGAGCAGACTGCCGGCACCGTGATCGACGAAGTGGTGGCCGTAGTGGGAAAGAATTTTATCCTGCTGTCGGATATTGAGAACCAGTATGTGCAATACAAATTGCAGGGTGCCGTGCAGGGCAGCGAGGCACAGATGAAGTGCCGGATTCTGGAAAACCTGCTGTTCGAAAAGCTGATGCTCCATCAGGCTGCCCTCGACAGTGTGGAGGTTACGCCAGAGCAGGTGGAGTCGGAACTCGACCGCCGGATGCGCTATTTTATCTCCCAGTTTGGATCGCAGGAAAAACTCGAGAAATTCTACGATAAAACCGTCCTCGAATTCAAGGCCGAAATGCGCAAGGTAATTACCGATCAGCTAAAGGTAGACCAGGTGCAGCAAAACATTACCATGAATACCGAAGCCTCGCCGGCGGATGTACGCAAATTCTTTAAAAGCATTCCAAATGACAGCATCCCCCTGATCGGCTCTGAGGTGGAGGTTGCCCAGATCGTCAGGAAACCGCCCATCTCCGTTGAAGAAAAACATGAAGTGAAGGAACGTCTGCGCAAGCTGCGCGAACGTGTGCTGAGCGGCGAGAGCTTTGAAGCCCTGGCCGTTTTGTACTCCGAAGATCCGGGGTCGGCAAAGGAGGGCGGCGATATCGGGCTGCATGGGCGTGGTGAATTGTATCCGGAATTTGAAGCGATTGCCTTTAAACTGGAACCGGGAGAAGTTTCTGAATTGGTGGAAACCGAAGCAGGATTCCATATCATTCAGGGCATTCAGCGCCGGGGCGAGCTGGTGAGGGTGCGTCATATCCTTATCAAGCCCAAGGTTTCGCCGGTAGCATTGGCTGAGGCCCGCAATTTCCTCGACTCCATCGGCGGATTGATCCGCAATGATTCCATCACCTTTGAAGCCGCTGTGCAGAGATTTTCGACCGATCCCTCGAAAAAAAACAGCGGCATCATGATCAATCCCAATTCAGGATCGGCACAGTGGCCCGTTGACCAGCTCGATCCCGAGGTATTTTTTGTGATCGACAAACTGGAAGTGGGGGAGGTGTCGGCACCTGTTCTCATGGAAGATGAGGAGGGCGAAGAGGCATACCGCCTGCTGAAACTCATCAGGCGCACACAACCACACCGTGCCAACCTGGAGGAAGATTACGGCCAGATACAGGAATGGGCGACACAGGAAATGAAACAGAAGACCATCATGGAGTGGATCAGAAAGAATGCCAAAAAGACCTATATCAAGATTTACAGCGATCATTTGGATTGCGATTTTGAACAAAGCTGGTTTTAATCCATTAGTAATACCCGTTAAAGTGAATGAAGGGCTTTATTGAAAACCTTAAACAAGTTCGACAATATGCAGTATAAAAGCGATGTGGAAGCCATTGATGCCTTTGGCGAAAAGATAGAAATCCTGAGGAAGGAAATTGCCAAGGTGATCGTGGGTCAGGATGAGGTAGTAAAAAATGTGATCATTTCGATCTTTTCGAAGGGGCACGTGCTGTTGGTGGGTGTTCCCGGCCTGGCCAAGACCCTGCTGGTGAACACCATTTCGAAAGTGCTCGGGCTCAGCTACAGCAGGATTCAGTTCACCCCCGACCTGATGCCTTCCGACATTATCGGAACGGAAATCCTCGACCAGACCAGGAATTTCAAATTCATCAAAGGGCCGGTATTTGCCAACATCATCCTCGCCGACGAGATTAACCGTACGCCGCCAAAAACACAATCGGCGCTGCTGGAGGCCATGCAGGAAAAAGCCATCACCGTGGCGGGGCAGTCGTACCACCTCACCGAGCCTTTCTTTGTACTGGCTACCCAGAACCCCATCGAACAGGAAGGTACTTACCCTCTTCCCGAAGCACAACTCGACCGTTTCATGTTCAACATCTGGCTTGACTATCCCACCTTCGAGCAGGAGGTTCAGGTGGTAAAATCCACCACCACCATGTACGAATCCATGCCGGAAGTGGTACTCAGCGCCGAGGAAATCCTGTATTTCCAGTCGTTGATCCGTAAGATCCCGGTGCCCGACAATGTTTATGAATATGCTGTAAAACTTGCCACCAAAACAAGGCCGGGACGTAAGGAATCTCATCCCTGGGCCGGTGAATACCTCACCTGGGGCGCCGGGCCAAGGGCATCGCAATATCTGATTATCGGTGCAAAATGCCATGCCGCCATCAACGGCAAGTACTCGCCCGATATCGAAGATGTTAAAGCCGTTACCACTTCTATCCTCCGTCACCGAATCGTGAGGAACTACAAAG
>JBKHBQ010000269.1:0-5292 GCA_046542305.1 Bacteroidales bacterium | reverse complement strand
GGTATAGCTCCATTGATTATTCACCGGAAGGAATCCCAAGATATACCGCTGATCCTCGGTAGGATTTTCGATGCCGAGGTTGAGCTTGTTCTGGTCGATGGCGCCCAGCCCGATAAGTGTAAACTGGTTCTTGTCGTCGATATTCCATTTGTACTTGAATTGTGCGTCGTTGTAAGTAGGAAGGAACGGCAGGCCGATGACATCGAAAAGAAATTGCAGATAGGAGCGGCGAACCGAGAAGATCAGTCCCGAGTTTTCAGTGAGCGGACCGTTGACGGTCAGCCCCAGGTCGGTGGCGCCAAGTGTGGCGCGGAAGTTCCATTTGTCGCGGTTGGGGTCGATCATTCTGAAATCGATCACCGAACTGAGTGCATTTCCGCGGTCGGCAGGAAAAGCGCCCGAATAGAAATTTACTTCGCGGATAAAATCGACGTTGATAATCCCGACAGGACCACCGGATGCTCCCTGCGTGGAGAAATGGTTGATGGTGGGTATTTCCACTCCTTCCAGGTAAAAGGAATTTTCGCTGGGGCCACCACCGCGCACAATCACATCGTTGCGCTGGGCAGGCGTTATAGCTACACCCGGCAGCGACTGAATCACCTTGGAAATGTCGCGGTTCGATCCCGGATTACGCTCAATCTCTGAAATATTCAGCCTGCGTAATGACAGCGGGCTTTCCTGGTCGCGCTGAAACGGTGAGGCGCGTACCACCACCGCCTCCAGATCTACTGACGTTTCCTGCATGGCAAGCTCTATGTAGGAGGTTTTGGCGTTTGTTACCAGAAAATCTTCCGAAATATATTTTTCAAAACCCACTGCCGTAGCGGCCAGTTTTACAAATCCCGGCTCGATGCCGGTAAACAAAAATTTGCCGTCCAGATCGGAGGTGGTGCCGATGCTTGTACCGTAAATAACAATGTTGGTAAAAGGCAGGGGTTCGTTGTTCTTCGCATTGTAAACCCGGCCTTCAATCCTTCCGCTTTGCGCATTGGCAAATTGAAATACCAGCACGAATAACATCACCGGAAGGTGCTTCAAAATCCACATATCCTGAATTGGTTAGAATAATTATGTTTAGCAATTAAATTGAAAACCTAAACAAACAATCAACAAAAAAGTTTCGCTTGTTTATAAGAAAATAAACAAAGACATGTGGTTTCACGGTTTTAGCTGCCTCAGGATTTTGTTGAACAATTCCACGGGAAGGGTTTTGTTACAAGATCGTTCATGCCGGTATCCATTGCTTTTTACGGATCTGCAGCATTGCCGATGCCTGATAGGGCGATGATGGGGATATTGCGGTAGCTGTTTCCTGAATTTCATAACCCTCCTCCACGTTCAATTTTTCAGGGAAGAAGGCAGGTTACCGTCAGGAATTATAAATATTGGTCAGGGCCATGCGCAAATCGGAGAACTGGAATTTAAATCCTTCTTCCAGCAGTTTTTCTGAACTTACCTTCTGGCTGACCAAAAGCAGTTCTTTTCCCATTTGTCCCATGACCATCCGGATAAGAAATGCGGGAACATGAAACCAGGCAGGCCTTTTCAGAACCCGTGCCAGATCTTTGGCAAAGGTCTTCATTTTCACGGGGTCGGGAGCGGTAAGATTATATGCTCCGTGGGCCTCGCGGTTTTCGAGCAGAAACTGAATGGCCCGCACTTCGTCGTCGAGATGGATCCACGAAAACCATTGCTTTCCCGATCCGATATGTCCGCCGAAGCCGAATTTAAAAGGCCGGGCCATTGGCTGCAGGGCCCCGCCTCCCGGTCCGAGCACCACGCCGGTTCGCAAAAGAACCAGCCTCACGCTATTGTCCACCTCCCGGGCTGCCTCTTCCCAGCGTGCGGTCACCTCTGCCAGAAATCCCTCGCCCGGCGGATCGGATTCGTGAAGGGTTTGGTTGCCGCGCGAACCGTAATACCCGATAGCCGAAGCCTGAATGTATACGTGCGGCTTGCTTTCGAGCCTGTTGATGGAGTTTACGATGGTGGAGGTGGTGTTGATCCGGCTGTGAAGGATTTTTTCTTTTTGCTTATCTGTCCAAAGTTTTCCGGCAAGACTTTCACCTGCCAGATTGATCACTGCCCAGGCGCCCTTCACGATTTCATCCACCGACTCTTCACTGCTGCCATCCCATTCCACAAATTCGGCATGCTCGCCGAGGCTTTCGCGGGCATGTTCGGCATCCCTGCTGACTACCGTGAGATCGTACTCTTCCTTGTCGAGCGAGGAAAACAAACGTTTGCCAATAAAACCGGTGGCTCCAAAAATTACGATTCTCATGCTTGTTAACTCATTTTTTTTACAAATGTCGGAATTCTTTATATAAATTCCCACTATTTAGATGATAAACATCCGTTTAAAAATTCAGCCGGATTTGTCACCTGCTTTTTTCTCAGGAAAGCTTTTTCAGGATTCCACGGGCTTCATCCACATGCTTTTCGGCATTGAACTGCGATTTAAAAATATGCTGTACAACGCCCTGCTTGTCGATGATATAGGTGACGCGGCCGGGTAATAATCCCAGAAAATCTGTGGGCACACCGAATTGCTTCCTCACTTTGTTTCCCGGATCGCTGAGCAGGCGGAAAGGCAGGCGGTGCTTTTCGGCGAAACGTTTATGCGACGCCACGCTGTCGGCGCTGATGCCCACCACCTCTGCACCCAGATCGGTAAAATCCCCGAACTGGTCGCGAAAGCTGCAGGCTTCCTTCGTGCAGCCGGGCGTATCATCCTTTGGATAGAAATAAACCACAAGATTCTTTTGGCCGGTTTTTTCGTTGCTGTCGAAGGTGTTGCCGTGCTGATCCTTTAAGGTGAAATGCGGCATTTTTGATCCGGTTTTGATTTTCATGAAAATAATGTTTTTGATGTTTTACGATTGTGATAATCCTTGTTTATATGCTTTCAGCGCCCTTTCCCTGGCTGATTTGTGATCGACGATTGGCTGCGGATACTTATCCGAGTTAATTTCAGGAATCCATCTTTTGATGTATTCATGATTCGGGTCAAATTTTTTGGTTTGCAGTGCCGGATTGAACACCCTGAAATACGGGGCGGCATCGCAGCCGCTTCCTGCCGCCCATTGCCAGCCACCATTGTTCGACGAAAGCTCGTAATCGAGGAGCTTTCCGGCAAACCATGCTTCACCCCAACGCCAGTCGGTAAGCAGGTGTTTGGTAAGGAAACTGGCGGTGATCATCCGCACACGATTGTGCATATAGCCTTCATGGTTCAGTTGCCTCATGCCGGCATCCACGATCGGAAATCCGGTTCGCCCCTCCTGCCAGGCTTTAAAATGTTTTTCGTTGTTGATCCAGCGGATATTGTCGTAGGCGGGTTTAAATGCCTGACCGGTTACGTACGGAAAATGCCAGAGGATCATCATGTAGAATTCGCGCCATATCAGTTCACTTAAAAATACATCATTCAGCTTCTGCGCTTTTTTAAACAGCCGTCGTATGCTCACGGTGCCAAACCGAAGGTGCACACCGAGGCGCGTGGTGCCGTTGATGGCAGGAAAGTCGCGTGTGCGGTCGTAGTTCCTGATGATTTCATCATCGGGATCGGACGGAGGCGCCTGAACGCCTGCATATTCGAATCCAATTTTTTTAAGGTCGGGATCGGGGGCAGGTTTTGCTTTTGCTGTGCGGTTGAGGTGATGATGCGACGGGAATTCATGCAGATGTTTCTCCTGCAGCAAAGCCAGCCATTTTTTCATGTAGGGTGTGAATACCGTGTAAGGTTCGCCGTTGTCTTTCAGAATTTCAGATTTTTCAAAAACTACCTGATCCTTGAACGTATGAAAATTTATGCCTTTGCGGTTCAGCATTTGCTGTACGGCGTCATCACGATCACGGGCGTATGGCTCATAATCGTGGTTGGCATAAACCTCCTCAAAGTCGAATTCTCCGGTTAGCTTATCGAGCAGCTCCGCCGGTTTACCGTACCTGATCCACAATGTGGAGCCGTTGCGTTCAAGCTCCTTTTTGATCTGTAACACCTGATCAGTGATAAAGGATAACCGCGCGTCGCTTTTATGGGTAAGCGTTTTCAGGATGTCGGTGTCGTAAATAAAAAGGCAGATCACCCTGCGGGAGGCGGCCAGGGCTTCGGATAATCCCCTGTTGTCGTAAAGGCGCAAATCGCGGCGAAACCAGAAGAGCGAAAGCTTTTCCATCAGCCGGCGGCCCTTTCCTTTTTTTTGTCTTTCGAATATTCTTCGATGTAGTACTTAACCGGCGCAAAAAGAAAACCATAATTGCCGTAAAATTTGGGTCCGTGGTGGTCGAGGTGTGCCCGTACGGTGGCGTCGAGGTAACGGTTACTGAACCCGCCCATCATTTTGATCCTGCGATGCACATACACATCGTGAAACAGAAAATAGGCAATGCCATAAAGCAAAATGCCAATGCCGGTCCAGAAGCGGTAATCGAACGATGGCACGCCGTAGTATATCAGCACGATGCTGGGGATGGCAAATATCACGGCAAACACGTCGTTCCATTCCCATTTGCGTCCATCGCGGTAATGATGATCCTTGTGAAGTACCCACAAAAAACCATGCATCACATATTTATGTGTGAACCAGGCCATGAATTCCATGAAAACGAAAGCGCCCATTACGATCAGAATTGCAAAATACCAGCTCATATTTTTGTCTAAAATTTTGTTTAACGTTTATCATTTATTAATACAACATAAACAGATTTTTCACTGCTTTGTTTAGTGTGGAATTTACGGAAGGAGTTAGTGCAGTTGCTGAAGGATCAGTAAGTTTTACGCGTTTTGCCCTTTCAGGTAATCGAATACCCTGTCGAAGGCAATTCTGAACCATACGGTATATTTTTCGGGAGCGGCCTTCATGTCGTCGGCAATGTCCTGCATGTCCATCCATTTAAAGGTAGCTACCTCATCGGGATTGATCACGGGATTGTTATTATACCTGCCGAAAAGCACATGGTCGAATTCGTGTTCGGTCAGTCCGTGGTCGAGTTCTGCTATGTAGATGAAATCGAAGATCTTGTTCAATTCACAGTCGAAACCCATTTCTTCAACCAGTCTTCTGTGGCCGGCAAACAATAGGTCCTCACCGGGGCGTGGATGGCTGCAGCAGGTGTTGGTCCATAGCCCGGGCGAATGATATTTTTCTGCGGCACGCTGTTGCAGCAGCAGTTCGTTCTTGTCGTTGAATACAAAAATTGAAAACGCACGGTGAAGCAGGGCCTTTTGATGCGCTTCCATTTTTTCCATTTCGCCCAGCGGCCGGTCCTCCTTATCAACCAGAA
>JBKHBQ010000268.1:0-5303 GCA_046542305.1 Bacteroidales bacterium | reverse complement strand
GATTTCAGGTTGAGGCCCACATCGAAACCACGAAAGTCTGTATTATCCCAAATGGGATCGCCCACCGGGTATTGGCTGTCCACGGTGCCCTCCAGTGTTTTCCATTCTTCATCAGTGGGAACACTCCACCCCTCCGGGCAAATACCCTGCGAGCCTGCGGTATTGTACTGCATCATTTCATTCCATTGGTAGAGTCCGCCATAGGTTTCACAATTTGCAGGATCATCGTCATAGCAGTATTTTTCAATGATGCCATTGTCTGCCATTTCTTCGCTGCCATCAATTCTTTCTCCGAGATTCAGGTTTTCGGCCATCCAGCATTGGTCGCCGATTTGCACGGTGGCGTAGGATTGGCCGTCGCGAACATCAATCAGCGGATCTCCGCAATTAAAACCACCCGGATCTTCAATAAAATTTGCCGTAAGGGTTACATCTTCGGCAGGCATGGTAAAGGTGAAATTTGCCACCTCGCTTACAACACCATCATCATCTGTCCAGTGTACAAATTCCCAGCCTTCGTTGGCCTCAGCAGTGATGTTTACCTGCTGGCCGGCTTCGTACTGTCCTGCACCGGTTACTGTTCCGGCGCCGGCGGGGTCGGCAATTAAAGCCAAATTGTAAATACATATGCCCCAGGTAGGAACGCCGTTGCACAAACGCAGCGTTTGATCATGTTCGCCGGGAGGAATGGCTACCCAGTCTTCGCCGTTCCAGTAAAGCATTTCGCCGGGATTGGCGCCATCTTGTACAGCGGCGGCTTTTTGAGAAAAGACAGCATATGGTACGCTCAGAAACTGGGTTACGCCCAAAACGGTGTAGTTGCCATTGCCGTCAAGGTCGATGGCGGTTTCGAGGTACTTGTCGCCACCGCCCCAACTGATGTCGGCAAAGATGCCGCTTTGCACGTTGCCGTTGCCAATCACCAGGTTCACCAGCCCAAAGGCATTGGTGGTGGCTTGGTGGGTTTCCTGGTAAACCACCGCGCCATCGGGTGCACCCGAGCGGATGGTTATTTGCAGGTGGATGTCCGCATCGGGCAGGATGTCGCCGGCGCCATCGCGGATTACGGTTTGGTAATTGATGCCCTGAGGCACCTGAGCCAGCAGAGAGAGGCTCATGAGGATTGCTGTGAAGAGTAAAGTTATATTTTTCATAAAAGGTAAATTTTGATGGTAAATAATTTGATTGAATTTTTTTGGATCTTTATATTGTTAATTCGTGTTTTGTCGATACGCTACGCGGTATGTGATTATCCTTGATGCCATATTCTACACTGCTTTAACCGCTGCACGATATTTTTCTCGCCGGAGGCATTGTGGTATTGTAAAAAACCTCCCAACGTTCTTCGATACCTCGTAGAGGTTTCACATTCAGCATAAAATAATTTCTCTATTGCACCACCACCTTTTCCATTGCCACAAAGCCATCACCCGTCAACTGCAAAAAATAAATGCCTCGGGATTTGTCTGGGAGGTGGACGGGGTATACGGCGCCCTCGTTTTGCGCATCTGGAGTTATTTCCTTGATGATGCTGCCGCGCATGTCGGTAATTTGGATTCGCAGGTTTTGGGGCCAGCGGCTGAGGGTTAGGTTAAAAACGCCCTGTGAAGGGTTGGGATAAATATCCACTTTGATGGCAGGGTTTTCGGCTGATCCCATCATTTCCAGTTTCAGGCTGCTGATGGCCGAAATGCCGTGGTCGGCAAAATAGCCTGTGTTAGGCATGGTCGCATTGAAGTTAACGGACAGCCTGAAGGTTTCACCGGAGCCGGGGCGGTAAATCTGAAAGCGCAAAGGCTCGGCATACCGGTAGCCGTCGGTTGTGCCAGTGAGGGCGTCATCCGCAAAAACTGTGATGGAGGTGTTAGCTGTGAGATGTTGGATTTCCATCCGTCCGGCGCAAAATCCGTCGGGTGTAAAAGCGCCCACTACATCGCCGGGCCGGATGCCCGAATGTTGGAGGGCAGCAGCCGGAAACGCCACCACATGCGAAATGGCCGAATAGCTCAGGTCGTTCCACGGCGTAGTGTTTTCAGGCTTTTGCCGGTGCAGACTTTTCGGGGAAGATTTTGTGCAAGCCGGGAAAGTGATTGTCCCTGCATCTGCGGCAGCTACAAAATACGCCCTTCCCGGCATCAGGTTTTCCAGCGTGTTGATGTTGTAGGCAGGCCAATAGATTTTTGTTCCGGCCACCTCTTTTACGATTTGGACTTCACTAAAACCTGAGAATAAATCTTCCACGTCAGCATCGCAACTGCTCAGCACGGGGATCAGGTTCCAGCCTTCGCTGAGCGTTAATTCCTGCGCCGGGATTTTGGTTCCCGTAACGGCGAGATCAAAAGCATTTTCGGCTTTGGCCTGGTAGCCCGAAAGGTAATTCCAGTTGCCGGGTGTGTTGACGCTTTGCGCGGGATAATAGAACCCATCCATCGAAGCGAGGATGATCAGCTCGTTTGCAGCCGGCGCAAATAATCCGTCCAGGCTTTTGTTGAGCGGGTCGAGCCAGGTCGAAACGCCGCTCCAGCCGGCAGGGATGTTAAGAATTTGCTGGAGGTAAAAACTGTAGGGCTGCTGAAAGCCCTGTGTGAGGATAACATCGCCGCCGATAAAAGTTTCGGTTACCGGCTCGCCGATGGTGAAACTCATGGCGATGTTTTCGGTTTGGTAATAGCCGCCGCCTGTAGCGATGACCTGCTGGGCGCTGCTATGCGAAATGCCGGCAATATTGGCCAGCATAATGATAATTGGTATTAAATATTTCATAGCAAGATAAGATTGGAGTGAGAAATAATTTTGTTATGCAAATATATTCAAAATCAGGTTATCATGCAACACCTAAATTAAATTTCTTGAATATTTTTTTGCCTATACAGCTTCGCTCGTTATATTTCGTAAAGGTCTTCTCCCGGTTTGTTCGGATGCTGATAAAACCAATACCGCTTCCGAAGAAAAAACCTACGATGAACGCTGCCGTCAGATTACCAGGGAAATGCTCTTTATTATGGATCAAAATGCAAAAACAATTTGTTCTACAACCCGAAAAGGCAAAAAAAAATGAATTCAACTTTTATGGTCTGATTGCACTGCTTTTTAAGACGACCGCCCAAAATTGATATATATCATCATTCTGTTGATCTCGCGCGGCATTTCGGATGAGAAACAAATCCAACCTTTCCCGCGTTTTATCCTTATTTTTGCGCTGCATAAAAAACAGAGGATATGAAAAAGCAAATGGCTACCTTTCTGACAATGATCCTGATCGGCGTATTCAGCCACGGCCTTATAGCTGGCAACGAAGTAAAGATTGTTAAAAACAATCTTCCCGCCGAACTGGCCGGCGCCGCCGCAACCGGAACCAACACCATCATGGTGATTACCGATAACAACGAAAGCGGCCTTGCGGAAGCCATGACCCTGGCCAACGAAACCGCAGCGCTTTGCAGCAATGCCATGGTGGCCGTGCTTAACCGCGACCTCGAGGAAAATATGCCCTTGCTTAATCAATATCAGCTTACCAGATTTCCGGCCCCCTACGTGGTAATCCTTTCACCGGCCGGATACATTGCCGGCGGTGTGGTACCGGGAAAGATCACCGCTGATAAACTTGCAAAATATGTTCCGAGTAAATGCTATAACGATGTGCTGACTGCCCGTACACAGAAAAAGGCGGTTTACGCACTGGTTTATAACCAACAGGACGAAAGCTACAATAAATATCTCGAGGTCCTGAAGGAATCAAAATCATCGCTGGATCCGTCGCCGGAGATCATTACCGTGCAAGCTGCCGACCAGGATGAGCAATCGTTTCTGTCCCGTATCGGATACCAGCTTTCCGAAGAGCCTGTAGTGATCGTAATAAATCCTGTAGGCCAGATCTCTGGAAAATTCAACAGCGTTCCAACCTGCAACGACCTGATCAAAGCCACCTCCACAATGGTATCGCGCGATTTCGGAAGTAGCAGCGGCGGGAGCGGATGCTGCCCAAGCAGCAAATCCTGTTCGCCGAAGGAAAAGGCTTCGTGCGGGAGTAAATAGAAGCTTTGCTGCGCGAATTTGGCTACACGTAATTTGTTGTAATTTGCTGCGCGTAATTTGTTGTAATTGGCTATCGCGTAATTTGTTGTAATTGGCTACGCGTAATTTATCGTAATTTGCTGCGCGTAATTTGTTGTAATTGGCTGCGCGTAATTTGTTGTAATTGGCTATCGCGTAATTTGTTGTAATTGGCTGCGTGTAATTTGTTGTGATTTGCTGCGCGTAATTGATCGTCATCTACAATGCGTACGTCATTTGATTTCGCTGTCATAAGAATCATTCGCATTATCGCCCTATCAAATTCATCAAATTGCACAACCATCACAACAAAGAGAACAATGACAACCATTCACAACCATTTCGCCTTATCACCTTGTCGCATTATCGCCTTATCGCCCTCTCGCTTTCTCTTGTAATTCTCCAATCTTACATCTATTTTTACAGGCAATTACACAATACACGGGCATGACAAACCACAGGATTGAAACGTTCCCCGTTTCAAGGATCGCCACCATCGACATTGGCGGGATTGGCAAACGCAAACATCATGTTACGGGGCTGATCGAACTGGATGTGACCGAGGGCCGAAAGCTGATCAGGGATTACAACCGAAACCACCCTAAAAAGATATCATTCAATGCCTGGCTCATCAGCACCATTGCACGAACCATCAAAAATCATGACGCCGCAACAGCGTTTCTGAAAGGCAGGCGCAGGCTGATGATTTTTGAAGATGTAAACGTGTCGGTTGCCGTGGAAAAGGAGATCAACAACCGGAAGGTACCCATCCCGCTGGTGATCGAAAAAGCACAGGAAATCACAATTTCGGAAATCACCCGGCTAATTGCTGAGGCACGCAACAAGGAAATCACCGGGCGGGATATTGTACTTCAAAAAAGATCGTCACGGATGGAAAATATCTATTACCGCCTGCCCCGCTTCATGCGCATGACTTTCTGGAGGTATTTCCTGGACCATCCAAAAATGTCGTTCAAAAACATGGGCAATGTGGCTTTCACCTCCATTGGCACCGCAGGAAATGTGAGGGGCTGGTTTATTCCGTTCAGCATCCATCCGGTATGCTTCGGAATCAGCGCCATTCAAAAAAAGCCGGTAGCCATCGGCAATAAGGTCGAAATCCGGGAAATCCTTCCCATGACCATCCTGCTCGACCATGATGTGATGGACGGCGCTCCAATGGCGCGGTTTATCAATGAACTGACAGGAAGTATAGAAAGTGGCTCAGGAATATAAAACCGATCGCTGAA
>JBKHBQ010000267.1:0-5366 GCA_046542305.1 Bacteroidales bacterium | reverse complement strand
TTGAACGCTATGTAGACGAAGCCTCCAAAGCCCCCACCTGGCATTATGTTTCCTCGCCGGTTTCAGGACAGTCTATAACCAGCACATGGATGACTGATAATAGCGTTGTTTTCAATGATCCTGCATGGCATTGCTACAGATGGGATGAGGATACCAAATATTGGATTTATTATGATTATGTGGGTAGTCAGCCAGAGGATTTCGGTGATGATGAATTTGTAGAAGGAAGAGGATATTCTATTTCCCGCAGTGAAGCTGGAGATTTAAGCTTCACCGGAACGGTTAGAACTTCCGATGTCACGTATCCTGCAAGTTATACTCCCAACGCCGGAGCAGGTTGGAATTTGGTTGGCAATCCGTTTACTTCGCCGATTGGGGTTACAAGTGCAGCAGAATCAGATGGTAAATTCCTCGGTGATAATTCCTCGGTTATAGACCCAAGCTACACAGCACTTTACATTTGGGATGAACAAAGTAACTACCTATATGGTGAAAATGACTATAAAGTTATTAGCAACAGTGGTATTGATAACTACACGGAAATTGAAAAGGAATATGTCGAGTCAGGCCAGGCTTTTATGGTTAAAGTAAGTTCGAGTGGCGATCTGAAATTTAATAAGGATATGCAATATCATGCAGATGTAGATTTCTACAAATCAAAAGAATACTGGCCATCTGTTGAACTGGTTGTCCAGGGGCAGGGTGTGGCCAATACCACAGCCATTGGTTTTCATGTTGAGATGACGGCCGGGCTCGATCCTTCTTACGACGTTGGCAAGCTCAAAGGCAATCCGGATATCGCCCTTTACACCCGCCTGGTGGAAGACAATGGCGTGGATTTCGCCATTCAGGCATTACCCATTGATGACCTGGAAACTTACGAAATTCCGGTCGGTCTGGACATATCCGCTCCCGGTGTTTATGAATTTTCGGCGAACCGGACCAATTTCGATCATTATAACATCGTACTGGAAGACCGGGAGGAAAACACATTTACCAATCTGCGCTGGGATACCTATTTTGCCCAGGTTGATGAGGGTGGCCTTGGCAGATTTTATCTGCATTTTAAAGAAGCCACAGGTGTTACGGAAACAGTTGCTGTAAACAAGCCCCTCCTCCACCTCCAAAACCACCTCCTGCGCATCACCAACCTCGATCAGGGGGATTACCGCATCAGGATTACAGACATTACCGGAAGGGTGGTGATGGTGGAAGATTTTACTGCCGGTCAGTCTGTGAACGTTCCTGTTTCTTTAAAAACAGGTATTTATATCGTTGAAATCGCTTCTGAAAATCATATCTACACAAATAAGCTGTATGTACAATAAACTGGGGGACCGCAACATGAAAAAAACTGGAATAAAGACATTCACCGGCATCATCATTTTATTTGCTTTGCTTACTTTCGGCATGCCTGCAATGGCGCAGGATCCACCTCCTCCACCAAGCCATAACACTACCGGCAATGTGCCCGGCGGCGGTGCGCCGGTTGGCGAGGGCCTGGCGGTACTTACGCTGCTCGGCGCAGCATACGGGTACTGGAAATACAGGAGGTACAAAAAGCTCATCTGATACAAGCCGAACAAGTCGACTTACGTTGATTTTAGGCCGGAACCGTAGCTTCATCTACAGTTCTGGCCTTTTTTGCGTCAGGGTGAAATTTTGTCAGTAGTTGCCGGCTGTATGATATAATTATCTGTTATTAAGGGGAAGAAAAAATTTTTGCATGGATTTTGATCGGGAAATTCCCTTGCAAAGGAAAAAGATACATGGATTATAAAGATTATTATAAAATACTTGAAGTCGACAAGAAGGCAACGCAGGACGAGATCAAGAAGAAATACCGTAAGCTGGCGCAGAAATACCATCCCGACCGGAATCCTGATAACCAGGCGGCTGAGGATAGGTTCAAGGAGGTTCAGGAAGCTTACGAAGTGCTGAAAGATCCGGAGAAGCGCAGCAAGTACGATCAGCTTGGCGCCAACTGGAAGCAGTACCAGCAGGCCGGTGCCGGTGGCGGTGGTTTTGACTTCTCGCAGTGGGCGCAGCGCGGAGGCGGACAGCAGTACCGGACCACCTTCGATGATATGTTCGGGCAGGAAGGCGGTTTCAGCGATTTCTTCGAGAGCTTTTTTGGTGGCGGATTCAGTCGCGGCGGCGGTAGCGGTTTCCGTACATCGGGATTTGGTGGCGGCGGACGGCAGGGTTTTGCCGCATCCAAAGGGCGCGACTACGAAGCGCAGATCAGGCTGCATCTCTCTGATGCATACCATGGAACTTCCACTATCCTGAATGTGGACGGCAACCGGATACGCGTGAACCTGAAGCCCGGCCTGCGCGACGGCCAGACCCTAAGGGTGCGCGGAAAGGGCGGTGCTTCACCGGATGGCGGCCCGGCAGGCGACCTGCTGCTGAAGATCAATGTGGTGAACAACACCAGTTTTGAGGTAAAAGGAAACGACCTGCACATCAACCAGGATGTGGATCTTTATACTGCGGTACTCGGGGGAAAAATCGCCATCAACGCCTTTGACAAGCCGCTAAGCATAAAGCTTCCAAAGGAAACACCCAATGGAAAGGTGATGCGGCTGAAGGGCAAGGGCATGCCGGTGTACGGCAAAACCGGCGAATACGGTGACCTGTACGTGAAGATCAACGTAAATATTCCTCAGAACCTTTCGGAAAAAGAGCGGCAGTTGTTTAAGGAATTGGCGGAGTTGAGAAAATAAAAAAACCTGACAGGTTTCCAATAAGCCTGTCAGGTTTTTCAGGACGAATCCCATTAAAAATCAAACTATTTCACCACCAGTTTTCGGATCACCTGCTGATCTTCATTGCTGATGCGAATCATATAGATGCCTTTGCGAAGGTGATTTACTGAAACCGTTCCGTTGTTCATGCTTTCTGATTTCATCACCACCTGCCCTTTGATGTCGGTGATTTCAACATTTACCGGCCAGTTCTGAACGCCGCTGATGGAAACCTTATCCTTTGCCGGATTTGGATAAACCTGCACCTGTTGAAGGGTATTTTCGCCGATGGAAGTAATAATCTCAACGGAAATCAGCTTTGACAGTCCACCGTCGCGATAGCTGTTTTCGTCGGGCATGGCTTCATCATATTGGACATACAGCGGGAATTGCTCATCTGTCGATGGGCGGTACACCATCAGTTCGATAAACTCCTCATGCATAAATCCATCCTGTATAAGCGTGGTTGAATCATTGCCAAATACAGTCAGCACATAATTATCATTCAGATCCGTGATTTCAGTTACACCACAGCAAATCCAGTTGTTCATGGAGAAGCCTCCGATCACATCACCGGCTTCGAAAGGCTCACCGCTTGTCGCCAGTGCCTCTGCCGGAATGGAGATCAGGTGTGAGTTGCCGGTGGGTGGGCACACATCCCAAGCATCCATGCTGTTATGTTGTGTTTTTGAAGGCGCTTTTACCGGCTGCGGGAATGTGATGGAAGCCGGCGCATCCATATGCACCAGGTACGATTGGCCTGTGTAGAGGTATTCAAGTGTCATCACTTCCTGACCCGGCCAGTATACCTGCGTGCCGGCAATTTCTTTGGCCACGGTAAGTTCATCGAGTCCTCCGAACACGTCCATACACATCACATCGCCGTTGCAAATCACAGGGATCAGGTTCCAGCCTTCATTGAGTTCCATGGTGCGCTCCACCAGGTCGTAGCCGCTGAAGGGCAGTGTTACGTCTTCTGAAACCTTGATTTTGTAGCCGCTGTGTACATCCCAGTTGCCGATGGTGTTCATGCCGGCTGAAGGCCAGTAAGCATTAGTCATATCCTGAACGATCACCACTTTGTCCACAACGTTTAGGAAGATGTTTTCAACCGTGGCATTCACGGGCTGCAGGTAGCTCGACATTCCGCTCCATCCCTCGGGAATGGTAAGCGTTTGCTGCACAACAGGAGGCGTTGGTCCTTCGATTGGCGGGAATATGATATGGTCGATCCAGCCGCAATCCTGGCCGTTGGCCACAGCATAATCCTTCACATAAACCCATTCAAAGGTGCGTTGGCCCTGCGTTACCGCGAAGGTTTCCTGCTCCCAGCCGACTTCACCCGACCATTCATCCTGCAATTGATTATCGATGTAGAACTGCAGGAAGTCATAGGTGGCTTCCGAAGAAACCTTGCGCCAGAAGGAGATCTCCCCGTCGGCAAGCACATCCAGCGTGATCGAAAGGGAGGTTTGGGCCTGATCGCCGATTTCACCCGACCGTACCGAGTAGGTACCCTCATAAGCTTCGCTGTCGGTAACATACCAATCGGCATTGCCCGACAATTCCCAGTCGAACTGTGAAAGATCGCCGGTTTCGAAATCTTCCACGACCAGCCCGACATTCAGGTTCAGGTCGAAATTGTAGGTCATCAGGCTGCCGCCGCTGTTGCATTGTGCAGTAATTTCTCCGGCGATGATGTGCCCGGAAGGCGTAAGCGGATCCACCGTGATATTGATGGTTCCTGTGGCAGATTCTCCCGGCGGAATGTTGCCAAAGCCCATGGCTGCACTGTTGATGGTGATGTACGGATCGGCGCTGCTGAATTGTCCCACCACATTTGTGGCATCATAGAACCCGTTGTTTTCAAGGCTGATGAGAATATCAACGGTTTCACCCGGGTCGATCATGCCATTGTTGTTGCCTGAAGGATCGAGGATTTCAATGCTGCCCATTTCAAGTGCGTAGGCCACGATGGTCAGTCCTTTCATGCAGAAATTCCCGCTATTCTGAAATCCCGAGGGATCGTTGTAGTTATAGAAATCCTTCCAGGTGCCGCCATCTCTGTAAAAGCTTTCGCCTTCGCTTGCCGTCGATTCTACGATGGTGCGGTAATCTGCGCCAAGCAATACGGGCACGTCGGAGGTGCGGTCGTAGGGCATTCCGCCATCCGATAGCTCGAGATAGATGTAGAAATCATCCCCTTCGTCCAGTTCAACCGGTTGAAGCAGGTCGATGGTATGCAGGCCGATGTAGTCGATGCTACCCGATTTCGAAGCCAGTTCGTTTTGCAACTCACCCGAAATGAAGTCGTCGTAAATCTTCACGGTATAGTCCACATCGTTGGCAGCCGTATAGAAATTCACCGCCATCAGCAGGTCGTTCGACTGGGCCACAAAAGCATTAAATGCTTCTGTAGTATTGGGTTTGGTGTCGCGCCATCCGTGATAGTCGTGGTAATAAACATTGTCGTATGTAAACTGATCCACATCGATGAAGGAGATGGCGCCCATTTCGGGATGATGTCCCGCATGCTTGTCGTAATATGATATCCAGAAATATCCGTAGTTGCCCCAACTGCTGCCCCAACTGTTTTTGCAGAGCCATGCACCGGGC
>JBKHBQ010000266.1:0-5383 GCA_046542305.1 Bacteroidales bacterium | reverse complement strand
GGCTGATCTACGTTTATACTTCACTTGGAGGCACATATCAGGGCATCGGCGATTTTGAAAAGGCCAGGTACTATGGTCTTAAAGCCATTGCCTATGATAAAAATGTGGAAGAAGTTGATTTACTGCACGACCACTATAATAATCTGGGTGTGGCTCACTGGCTTGAAAAAAACGATTTCGATTCGGCCAGGTACTATATTCAAAAAGGACTTGATTTGCTTCCCCGGGAACATTCGGAGATCAACCGGTACACGTATCTGTTAAACTTCGGCGGGATGGAACTTGACGCCGGGAACTATGCGAAGGCCCTGGAATATTTTCACCAGGCTCTTGCCATCGATCTTCCGCATGAAGACAATTACAGAACCAGCGCCCTCTATATCAACCTGGGAACAGCACACGTGCGGCTTATGAACTACGATTCGGCACAATATTTCCTTAAAGAAGGGATTGAAATGGCACATCAGGCAATGGCTTACGAAAATCTTGCAAATGGCTATTCGGGTATGTACTGGCTCGATTCCATCCGGGGAGATTATTTTAAGGCGCTGAAACATTACCAGCAATACAAGGTATTCTCTGATTCCATCGATAGCCATGAAGTGCGCAACCGCATCGCCGAACTTGAGATCATTCATGAATCCGAACAGAAGGAAAAGGAAAACATCTACCTCCGTACAAAAAATCAATTAAACGAGAAGGTTATTTCCAACCAGCAAATCATTGTGTTTATTGTTGTTGCTGCCCTGACCATTATACTCATTTTTACTTTGATCCTGTTAAGAAACCGGCGAAAGATAAAACAAGCCAACCAACAATTGTTCGAAAAAAATGAAGCCCTCACCGAAAGCAGCCGCATCATTCATGATAAAAATACCAGTCTGCAGGCACAAAAAGCCGAGCTCGAAAAACTTTACCAAACCAAAGATAAATTTTTTTCTGTGGTAGCCCACGACCTCAAAAGCCCGTTCAATGTATTGCTGGGATTTCTTGAGATACTCGAAAGGGATTTCGGCAACATGGATGATGACTCCAAATACGAGATTATTAAAATCCTTCATGTGAGCAGCAACAATACCTACAACTTGTTGGTCAACCTATTGGAATGGTCCAGGTCGCAGCGTGGATTGATCAGGGCTGTGCCTCAAAAAATAAATCTCCGCGTCATCGCCGGGCAGGCGCTGGAATTTCTGTCGTTCAGGGCCCAACAAAAGGAACACCGGATTGAAAACCGCATCGACAAACAACTTACCACCCTGGCTGATCCCATGCTTAGCCAGCAGGTATTCATCAACCTGATCAACAATGCCATAAAATTCACACCACGAACAGGTTATATCTATATTGATGCGCAACGCCACGATGATGCCATCTTGATTTCATTATGCGACAACGGCATCGGAATTCCTGAAAAGGCCAGGCAAAATCTGTTTGGGCTCGATTCGCAGTTCAGGCAAAACGGAACAGAGAACGAACAGGGTACGGGTTTAGGCCTGCTGATTTGCCATGAATTTATCACCCTCATGAATGGAAGGATATGGGTCGAGAGTAAGGAAGGGCTGGGAAGTTGCTTCCACTTTACACTTCCTGCATGTGATTAAATTCCGGGTGATCGAACTTGAAATCTTCAACCACATGGTATGAACAGCCAAGGCATTTACCATCGCCGTCGAGGCCATTGATGGAAATCTGATACCTGCTTCTGCTGATCACTTTCGACCCACAGGACGGACAGTAGGTGTGCTGGCCCTCTCTTGACCTGATATTACCGAGATAAACGAAATCCAGTTCCTCCCTGGCAATGCCGTGAAGTTCTTCGAGCATATCGGGATCGGTGGACGGGTTCGCCAATTTGTAGCTCGGATAATATCGCGACAAATGCACCACCGTATTGCTTCCAAGTTCGCCCGCAATCCATCTGATCATTTCGCTGAATTCCCGGTAATCGTCATTCAGGCCGGTGATTACCAAATTGGTTATTTCCAGATGTTTTCCGCTTTTGCGGATGGTTTTCAGGGTTTCCTTTACAGGTTCAAGCTTCGAGAAGGTTTGCCTTTTGTAAAAGTCCTCGTTAAACGCCTTCAAATCTACATTAAAAGCATCCATCACATCCACAAGTTCATCCAGGGGTTTAGGATTAATGAATCCATTGGTAACCATTACATTCTTTAATCCCCTTTTTTTCGCTCTTACGGCTATGTCTTCCATAAACTCAAACCATACTGTGGGTTCGTTGTAGGTATAAGCAATGCCGATGTTTTTGCGGCGATGGTCGGCCAGATGCACCAGTTCCTCCACCTCGTGAAGCCTGTTGGTTTCAAAACCCTCAGGCTCTTGCTGGGAAATTTGCCAGTTCTGGCAGAATCTACATTTCAGGTTGCATCCGAAATTTCCTATTGAAAAGATAAAATTCCCGGGATAAAAATGATAGAGGGGCTTTTTTTCGATCGGGTCGAACCCTATTGAAGAAGCGCTTCCATAAGTACTTAAATACAATTTGCCATCGATATTTTTTCTGATACGGCAAATTCCGGATTTCCCATCGCTGATCAGGCAGTTGTGCGGACAGAGATTGCACTGAACCTGATTGTTTTCTTTTTCTTCATAATGTCTGGCTATCTTCATCTAAATTCCTCCACAATTAAAATCATAAGTTTGATTGGTAAGTTACTCAAATCATTATGTTTGACCAAATAAAAACTCGTAAAATATCTGATCGGTTCCACTACCGTAATAGTTTTCGAGTGCGGGTTTGCCGGTGGATTTCGAAATCCGGGTATATTCGTCCTGGTATTTTTCGGTCGCGATTTCAAATCCGTTCTTTTCAAACAGTCTCTGAGAGTTAGTGTTAGTAGTTTCCACTGTTGCCATAACCCCCGGCAATCCGGCATCACGGCCGTATTCGATGGTTCTTTGCAGGAGTTGGCTACCCACACCCATTCCCTGCACTTGCTTTTCCACTCCGATTTGCCACACAAACAACAGCCCATGCATGCTTCTGGAAACAATTCCCAGCATCAGACCTACGGGATCGGTTTGGGGAGGTTCCTTTTGACTGGCCAGAAAAATGGAATCGCCAAAATGATCGCACATGATCTTGTACACATGCGCAGGATGCTGTACCAGCCCGTCAATTCTTCCGACCAGCCGGTGCATTTTCAGATAATCGTCGAATTGTGGATTATGAATAGTCACCATAGCTGTCGGGTTCTTCAGTCTTTTCGGTTTTATCGTATTTGTTCAGTAATTTGGCCGTGCCGATATCCCTGCGGTGCCATATGTCGTCGCCTTTGATGTAAGTTGAAATTAGGTGTTCACATTTTTCCCATGCCATGTCCAGCATTTCAGCGGTAGCGGTAACGGCTACTCCGCGCGGGCTCGGTTCGTACTCGTTTTCGTCCTTTTTAAAGCAGGAATAAAACAGGTGACCGCCTTCAGCTTCTATGCCTTTTTCATCGATCTTCATTTTCATGGTTCCTTTGGGGTAGGGAAAGCCTTTTTTAACGATGTATTTGCATACGGTGGCTTTGTCTTCATATTCAATCTCCACCTCCGACAACACCTGGTGATAAATTGCATGGCAAATGTCCATAAAATCTGTTTTCAGGATCGGGATGATGTTCAGGATCTCCGAATCGCCGGGACGAACGTTGAATTCGATCACCTTTGGCCCGTCGGCAGTAAGAATGAACTGGCCCGAAAGTATGCCACGATAATACTCGTTGTACTTTTTGGCGAGATAGCGAATGGATTTACCCATAATATTCACACATAATGCAAGATCTTCCTGAGACAGGAACGGCAACTTATGGTCTGCAAAGCTGATGGAGCCCATGCCCGGGGTGTTCAATCCCGAATCCCCTTCGTTGAGCAGTTTGTAATCGCGGGTTCCCGGCATCACATGCAGGGTCTTTCCATCGGCGAAAGCCTGAATGGTAAACTCCTCGCCGGTAAGCTTTTCTTCGATCAACACCCGCGGCAATCCGCCCATATTTCCTTCGAAAATCTCATTTACATATTCGATGGCCTCCTCCTTATCCTGCAATTGTATTCCGATGACCTTTACGCCATCTCCTTCGGTAACGCCTGCAGGCTTTACAGCAAACTCGCCTTCGTATTCCCTGATGTAGTCGATGGCAGATTCGGCATCATAAAAAATACGGTATTCGGGTGAGGCATTCAGTCCGGCAGCTTCGAGCAGGTCGCGCAGAAAGCCTTTATCGGTTTCCAGTTCGCTGCATTTTTTGGTGGGCCCTATGAAAGGTATACCCTCCTCCTGCAGCCTGTCAGCCAAACCTGTAGTGAGGGTCATGTGTGGAACTATCACCACAAAATCTACATTTTTTTCCCGCGCATAGGCGAGAATTTCTTCAGGATCTTCCAGGTTTCCCAGCCTGTACTCATGTGCTATTTCAACAATTCCGGCATTGGGCTTATCCATAAAGCTGTAAAGCTCCTTATGCGGGTTTTTAACGATTGCCTTCGCCAATGCGTGGGTCTTGCCCCAGCGCCCTACCAAAAGCACATTTTCTTTTTTGTAAGCGTCTTTCATGATTTTAAATTTCCATAGTTTCTACTGTGTATACCACAGGTCAAATTCCGTTCCATCATCTGCAATGGTTTAAATATTGTACTTTTGCAGCTTTAAACCTATAAAATTGAAACGATGAAAGTAAGTACACGCAACACCCTGAAGGGCAAGGTAAAACACATCGAACACGGCGCAGTGAATACGGAGGTGACCATTGAACTGCCCGGCGGACAGGAGATTGTTTCGATCATCACCAAAACTTCAGCCGAGAACCTCGACCTGGGAACGGGCAAGGAGGTATATGCGCTGATAAAGGCTTCGAATGTGATGCTCGCCACTGAAGATTAAAATCAACGGCCATAAAATGATAAGAAATCTTTTGTTTTTTCTTTTAATTATGATCGCCCTGTACGGAAAATCGCAGGTGACCATCATTGTGACTTCGCTTCCTGAGAACACCCCTTCCGGGGATCCACTCTACATTGCCGGTAATTTCAACGGCTGGAATCCGGGCGATGCGGACTACATGCTGGAAGAGAATGCTTCGGATCAGCCTGAAATCGAACTGTCCGGCACAGGAACCATAGAATTTAAGTTCACCCGCGGAAGCTGGGAAACCGTGGAAGGCGACGCAAGCGGGCAGTATCTGCCCAACCGCAGCTTTACCTTTGGCAGCGCCGATACACTGGAGGTGGAAATCCTCAGCTGGGAGGATCTGGGAGGAACAAATCACACAGCGGCAGAAAACGTAATCGTCATGGATGAGGATTTTTACATGCCCCAGCTCGACCGCTACCGCCGCATTTGGCTCTACCTGCCGCCCGATTACGAAACCTCCGGACGATCGTACCC
>JBKHBQ010000265.1:0-5408 GCA_046542305.1 Bacteroidales bacterium | reverse complement strand
CAAAGGCGAAATGGAAGACGCGGTGCTCGATGCATCCATCCCGCAAATTTCGGTGATGCGACCCTCCATGCTGCTCGGACCCAGGGAGGAATTCCGCTTTGGCGAGGAAGCGGGCAAAATGCTGATGAAGGTGGTTCAGCCTTTCCTCAGGGGGAAATGGAAAAAATACCGCGGAATCCGGGCAAGTACGGTTGCTGCAGCAATGCAGAAAATTGCCGAAGGGCAGTGCGAATTGCAGGAAATTTTTGAATCGGACGAACTGCAGGTGATTGCAGAAAAAGGATGCAACTCATGAAAACGGTAACGGTACAGGAACTCAAACAAATGATGGACAGCGGCAGCGATATCACGCTGATCGACGTTCGCGAAGCCAGTGAGCGCCGGGTCTGTAGCATCGAACCCTCAAAGTTCATCCCGATGCACGACATCCCTGAAAATATCGGGCAGATCCCCTCGGACCGCCCCTGCGTAGTCTATTGCCATCATGGCATTCGCAGTTATGTAACGATCCGTCACCTCGAAAACAATTATCAGTTCGAAAACCTTTACAACCTCAACGGCGGCATCGATGCATGGGCCAGGGAGATCGATCCGGAAATGGCCAGGTATTAACCAAAGCTCCCCCCCATAATCCCACCATCCACGCTGATGGTTTGTCCGGTGATGTATGACGAATGCGGCGACAGCAGCCACACAGCCAGCGACGCGAACTCTTCGGGCGTGCCCATCCGTCCGACCGGGATTTTCTTTTCCAATTCTTTCTGCACTTCTTCGTAGCTCTTTCCCGAAACTTCGCTCTTCTTCCTGAGCACGCGCTTTACTGCGTCCGTGTCGTGATACCCCGGTGCCATGATGTTGATGGTGACGCCTTCTTTGGAGATTTCCTGCGACAGCGTTTTGGCAAAACCCACCACGCCCATACGCATGGCATTGCTCAGCACCAGATTTTCAACGGGCTGCTTTACCGAAATGCTTTCCAGCAGCACAATGCGGCCGTATTGTTGCCCGCGGAATTTGGGGAGCAGTTTCAGAATCAGCTCGATCTTCCAGCGCATCACCGTAAACCAGGCCGTATCCCAGTCTTCCATGGTGGTTTCGAGCGTAGCTTTGGCAGGTGGACCGCCGGCATTTACCAGCATGCCTTCGAGCGGGCGGTCGCCGATAAAATCGACAATCTCCCGGATGATTTCATGATCGGTGATATCGCCGTTGATGGCCTCAATCTGGTCAGGATACTCAGCCTTGAATTCAGATAGTTTCTCGGCCGTCCTGGCCACTGCAATCACCTTCGCTCCTTCTTCGAGCAGTTTGCGCGCCACCGCATTTCCAAATCCGGACGTGGCACCGCCGACGAGAAATATCTTATTTCGTAATTGAAGATCCATGTTGTTGGGTTGTTAAGTTAATCGGAAAAATGAAAAAAATTTATTGAGAAAAAGAAAAAAGGAAAAAAGAAAAAGGTTAATCGGAAAAATGAAAAAAGTTAATTGGAAAAATGAAAAAGGTTAATTGGAAAAAAGAAAAAGGTTAATTGGAAAAAATGAAAAAGTTAACGATTAACGATTAACGATTAACAAATGACTATTAACCTGAGTTCGATATAAGCACCATGATTTACTTGTAATGAAATCAATGAGTTGCATTAAGTAACTTTGTGAATTCCTGGTGCCTTGGAGCCTTGGTGGCATTTTTTTTGCCACTAAGAATACAAAATACAAAGATAGCACTAAGCAATCAAAAGTAGATTTACAAAATACTGGTTATCATCATGTTTTATTTCGGACTCAGTTTATTAAAAATAACGATTAACGATTAACTTTTCACGATTAACCAGCATCTTTCCTCAAATCCCCGCCGTATTCAAATTTCCCAGGCTGATGGTGAACACCTTGGTCTGCTCGGGATCGTCGTCGTTAACGAGTTTGAGCGACACCTGCAAGTGGAGCAGGTAAATATTGAGTTCGGTGGATTTCGACTGGATTTTCCCGATCTTCAGGATATCTGAATTAATGATGCCATAGGTGCGTTTTTCGATGATGCCGAAGATTTCGTCTGGATTTTCGTCGAGGATGCTGCAATCGTAATCATCGAGAAAATCCTGGATATTCGAAATTTCGGTCATGGTAATCACCTGCAGGTTTTCCAGTCCGCCGATATTCACCAGGAACCATTTGTTCACATTCTGGTCGATCAGGCAGCGGTTCAGGTTATCGCGCTGCAGGATACGGGCGTTGTTGATGATTGCACGGCCGAAAAAGTTATTGCCAAATTTGTAAATATTATCGTAGGTAATGGCATACCTCAGGTTTATGCTGCCGATGATGCGGCGAAGTTTGGGATAGAAATGAAATGCATTGAACACCCGCAGCACGATGGCAAAATTCATGGCAAATACCAGCGAGTGCAGGGGTGTATCGAAAATAAAGAAACCGCCGTCGCCGGTGCTGATAAAGTGGTCTCTGATCCGCTGCGGCGTGTATTTCTGAAAGATGTATTTATGGTTGGTAAAGCATTGCCGGATGGTGGTTTCCATAAAACGGCGAAACAAAAACGGGATAAGCGCCTGCTCCAGCTCGCCATAGCCGGTGCTGTACTGATAGATGTCGAGGCCGAGAACCGATTTGTGCGGGATGTTGTCGTTATTGATATATGCTTTCAGGTCCTCGTAAAGGTCTTCATCGTCAGGAATGATGTTGGTTTTCCTGAAGATCACCCGGTGATCCTTTTCCTGGAGGATATTTTTGATTTCGTCGTAGTTGAGTTCTTTGATCGGCACACTCATCGTTGTGGTCTATTTAAAATCAGATTTGTCAAATTTAGCAAATTTCAAAATTACAGTTTTTTAGCAAAAGCCGAGGTTGAGAAACATTCGCAACTTTATCCTGTGCTATTTAGTTTGCCTGTCGTTGTTCCGTGATCTTCGCTGCTTCGGCGGCCTTCTTCCATGGCGCTGCCGGCCTCCCGAACCTCCTGTTTTGTACTCCGGTCCTGTCCCCAATCCAGGTGGCAGTGGCAATTTCCTTACTTCGGTTTCGATCAGATCTTCGATGGCCTTGAAATTACGGCCTTCCTTGTCGTTGATGAGCGTCACTGCCACACCGGTTTTTTCGGCACATGCCGTGCGCCCCACGCGATGCACGTAATCCTCGGCATCCTGCGGAACATTATAGTTGATCACCAGGCTGATGTTGTCGATATCGATGCCGCGCGAAACAATATCGGTGGCTACCAGCACCTGAATTTCACGGTTTTTAAAATTCCGCAGCACTACCTTGCGCTCTTCCTGCGTGAGGTCGGAATGGATGGCCTTTACGTTGAACCTGAGTTTTTTCAGTTCGCTTTCCAGGGTTTTCACGCTGGCTTTTGTCGACGAAAAGATCAGCACCGATGGCAGGTCCTTTCCTTTGATGAGGCTTTTCACAAGGGCGATCTTCTGGTTGTCGTACACCAGGTAGGCGGCCTGCAGCACGTTCTCGGCCGGTTTCGATACCGCCAGGTTGATCTCCTCGGGATTTTTGAGGATGCGTTTGGCAAAATTCCTGATTTCTTTGGGCATGGTAGCCGAAAACATTAACGTTTGCCTGTTTTCCGGCAGTTTACTGATGATCTTGAGGATATCCGGCAGAAAACCCATATCGAGCATACGGTCGGCCTCGTCGAGGACCAGTTGCTTCAATTGATCCATTTTTACATAACCCTGGTTGAGGTGCGAAATAAGCCTGCCGGGTGTGGCTACGATGATGCCGGTTCCGGATTTGAGGGCTTTTTTTTCCACTTCGAAATCCGTGCCCGAACCGCCACCATAAACGGCGATGGAACTTACGCCGGCAAAATACGAAAACCCTTCGAGTTGCTGATCGATCTGCATGGCCAGTTCGCGTGTGGGTGCGATAATGAGTGCGCGTATGGTGTCCAGCCCCGAACGGTCGGCAACGATGCTGTGCAGCAACGGCAGCACGTAAGCGGCTGTTTTTCCGGTTCCGGTTTGCGCGCAGGCGATCAGGTCTTTCGATTGCATGATGAGGGGAATGGCTTCTTGCTGCACAGGTGTGGGCTTATCGAAGCCAATGGCCCTGACGCCTTCCATGACGCTGGGCTCTAAATTGAATTCACTGAATTTCAAACGAGTATTGTTTTAATTATTAATCCGTTCCGGTTTTTAGGAACGTGTGCAAAGGTAAGTATATTTTCGAGGCAAAATTTTTAAAGTCCGCGCTGCCATTCCTGCCGCAGGCTGACCATTTCGGGCGAAGCAATGGCTTCATTCAGGCGGTTGAGCAATTCCTGCTTATCGCGCTTAAGAATTCCTTTCAAAACCAGGTAATTGGAGGCGTGGTCGCTGCGAAAAACGGTCTGTTCCAGGTCGAGTTTTTCGATGAAATGTTTCTGCTCCTCCAGCAGCCCCACCAGGTTCAGTTCCTCGAACTCGCCATCGAACCGCTCCCGGAAATGCTTTATTCCGTAAGGAAAACTCAGCACCAGCGTGGAAAGGAATTCAGGCTGGATGGCATTGACCACCTCCGTTGAATGCAGGGCGTGTTGCGGGGAGTACTTCCTCCCTCCCAGCCCGTTGATGATCATCACCGAAAGCTTAATGCCGGCTTCGCGGGCCTTGTTCAGCGATTCGATGGTGCTTTGGGCTGTTTCGCCCTTGTTGATGCGCCGCAGCAGTTCATCGTCACCGCTTTCGATTCCCACGTAAAGCAGTTTCAGTCCGGCCTGCTGCAACCGCTTCAGATCTTCAACGGTTTTGTTTTTCAAATCCTTCGGGATGGCATAGGCCGATACGCGGGCAATTTTCGGGAACCTTTCATTCAGGTAATTCAGAATCCCAAGCAGCTTTGATGCGGAAAGCACCATGGCATTGCCGTCGGCAAGAAAGATCTTCCGCACGTCGCCGTAATGATGGGCCGCGGTGTCGATCTCACCGAAAAGCTCATTTTCCTCTTTTACGCTGAACCGCTTGGAAGTGTACATTTCGCAAAATGCACAGCGGTTCCATGAACATCCCCTGGTAACCTGCAGGATCAGTGAATGGGCTTCGCTGGGCGGCCTGAATACCGGCTCGTCGTATCGGATCGGACTGAAGAACATAAGCGTTGTTTATTTTGCAAAGTAAATATCTTATTCGGAAATCAGGAATTTTGGATGAAAAAGGAGCTTTCGAAAGAACCAGGGACCTTTTGATGAAAGAGGAATGTTCCTATGAGCCAGGAGCGTTTGTCGAAGCATCCGCTTCGATAACTTATTCTCGTAGCTTTTGCTACATGATCTTCAATCAGATAAAGCAGTAAATATTGCCCCGCCTTGCCGTCCTGGCAGGTCCGCTTCAATACAATTCTTTGTGTCCTGAAGTCTTTGTGGCAAAAGGAATCATAGCCACGAAGGCAGAAAGACTCCAAGCTTCA
>JBKHBQ010000264.1:0-5443 GCA_046542305.1 Bacteroidales bacterium | reverse complement strand
GATGGTGAGGTGACGCTGTCTGCCAGTCCTGCCGGCGGAACCTTCAGCGGCGCGGGTGTGGATGGCGGTACTTTTGATCCTGCAGATGCCGGAGCCGGCGTGCATACCATCGGATATTGCTACACCGATCCGGATACCGGATGCGAAGGATGTTGCGATTTTGTCATCACCGTTGATCCCGACCCTGATGTAGATTGCCCGGAGGATATAACGTTATGTGAGGACGATTTCCCGGTAAATCTCACGGGAACACCCGCCGGAGGAACCTTCAGCGGCGCGGGTGTGGATGGCGGTACTTTTGATCCTGCCGATGCCGGAGTGGGCGTGCATACCATCGAATATTGCTACACCGATCCCGATACCGGATGTGAAGGTTGCTGTACCTTCGTCATTACTGTGCATCCAATCCCGGATGTCACATGTCCGTCCGATATGGAAGTTTGTATTGACGAACCGCCGTTTAACCTAACCGGCGCCACTCCGCCCGGCGGCAGTTATAATGATGTGAATTTCAATCCGGTTAATCCGTTTAATCCGGCAGCTTTTGGTGCTGGTGCTCATACCATATACTATGATTACATCGATCCGAACACGGGTTGTTATAACTATTGCACGTTTACCGTAACGGTACATCCCTTGCCGGTAGTTACCTGTCCGCCCAATATGACGGTTTGCGAAGAAGATCCGCAGTTTGTGCTGATGGGCGCAGCCCCTGCCGGTGGCGCATATGCCGGACCGGGTGTAGTGGGAGGCAATAGTTTCGATCCCGGACAGGCCGGACCCGGCTTGCATTTGATCACTTATAATTATACCGATCCCAATACCGGATGCTCCAATTCATGTACCTTCACCATAACGGTTGATCCTACGCCTAACGTGATCTGTCCGCCGAATATGTCAGTTTGCCTGAATTCGGCGCCATTCCCGCTGGCGGGAGCTACACCGGCCGGAGGGACCTATTTCGATGCCCTTGGCATTCCCCTCGTGAATTTCAACCCGGCATGGGGTGCGGGTGTTTATCCGATCACCTATGTGTATACCGATCCCATAACCGGATGTACGGGAAGTTGTACGTTTTTCATCACGGTTCTTCCGTTGCCTGTGGTTAATTGCCCTGCAGATACAAGTATCTGTGAGGGAGATCCGCCCTTTGTACTGTCAGGGGCCACACCTTCGGGAGGCGTGTATACCGGAACCGGTGTCAGCTTTGCGGGAGGTGATTACTGGTACGATCCCTCGGTATGGGGACCCGGAACGGTAACCATTACCTACACCTATACCGATCAGAACGGATGCACCAACAGTTGTACTTTCGATATCACTACCAATTTCCTTCCTGATGTGGATTGCCCGGCGGATATGACGGTGTGTGAAACCGACAGCCCGTTCCCGCTTGCAGGCGGTACACCGGCAGGAGGAGTTTATACGGATGCGGCGGGAAATACCGTTACCGTCTTTAATCCATCTGTGGGCGTTGGTAATTATCCCATCGCGTATACTGTGACCGATACCACAGGATGTTCCAACTCCTGCACGTTCAACATAAGCGTGGTGGCGGCGCCGCAAACCGACTGCCCCCCCGATATGGATGTATGTATACGTGATGCAGCATTTATGCTGACAGGTGCGGTACCGGCCGGCGGAACTTATTCCGGTCCGGGTATTTCGGGAGGCATGTTCTATCCTGCAGTGGCAGGGTACGGTGCGCACCTGATCCAATATGTTTATACCGATCCGGCTACCGGCTGTTCGGATACCTGTACCTTCTCTATTGTTGTTGATGTGGATCAGGTAATTGAAATGACGCAGGGCTGGAACGGAATCTCAACCTTTATCACGCCTGACGATCCGGATATTGTGAACATGTTTGCACCCATCAATAATTCGCTGATCATTCTGTACAACCTCAGCGGGCTCAATTCCGTGGGTACGCTCTACTGGCCGGCGCAGGGAATAATGCCTGCCAACGACTGGGACGAATACAGCGGATATTTCATCAAGCTGAATCAGCCGGATACGCTGTGGCTGTGCGGCCCGGAAGTGATCGATAAAACATTGCAGGTCCAGCAGGGCTGGTCGCTAATCCCCATGCTCAGCACCTTCGATGTGAATGTTGAAGATCTCTTTGATGGTGTGGACGAACTCGTGGTGGTTAAAGATGCCGCAGGTCCGGGCGTATTCTGGCCCGCCTTCAACATCAATTCACTTGGTCATGTAAAGCCGGATCATTCGTATCTGGTTTACATGAGCAGTGATGCTGAGATCACCTATCCCACAACTGTGGTTGGCAATTCGGCAGTTATGCCTGCGCAGGCAATGCCCGATCATCCATGGGGTGAAATTGTAGAAACTCCGGCCTCCCATGTTGTGGTTTTCAATGCGACATCATCCCTCATTGATCGTGGTGATCTGATCGGCGGATTTACTTCATCCGGTCAGCTTGCCGGCGTGGCCGAAGCAGATGAACGGACCGGTACGTTTGCCCTCAGCCTGTTTGGTAATGATCCTTATTCAGAAACTGATACAGGATTCGGGGAAGGCGAGGAATTCAGCTTCCGTCTGTTCCGCCCGTCTACCGGAGAAACTTTCGATCTGGAGGTGGTGTATAATCCTGAGATGAATACCGGGTTCTTTACCCCCAACGGGCTGTCGGAAGTAAAGGAACTGAAGGTTTCTTCAACCGGTGTTGGATCGGCGGGAGTTTCCCCGGTGGAGATTTTCCCCAATCCTTCCGAAGGCGCTTTCAATATTAAAGGTGTTGAAGGACATGCTACCGTCATCATACTGAATGCTTTTGGTGAGGAAATCATGAGGGATGAAATGAAGCTTCCTTCAGAAATCAACATGATTTCACAACCAAAAGGCATGTACGTTGTTGTTATCCGTACTTTCGACGGACATGAAGTGATCAGGAAATTAATTATTCATTGATCATAGAATTATATTTTTTTTAAGGAGGATTACAGGTAGCCCCGCGGTTGAAATGCCGCGGGGCTTTTTAATGTAATGATCCATGTAAAACTGACAATTTTTTTAACGCTTTTTCACTGTAACCTGAAAGTTATTCAATCGTCTTAAACAATCACAGAGTTAATCAATAAATCATTTCATTTTCGACGATTATGCTGGGAACCCAAATCAAATATAGCCTGCGCGCATTGCTGCGGCAGAAATCCTATGTGGTGATCAATGTAATAGGGTTGGCAACCGGACTGGTTTGCAGCCTGATCATCGCGCTTTTTATCCTTAACGAGCTGAGCTACGACCAGTATCACCAGGAAAAGGACCGGATTTACCGCGTGATCCTTCACGGGAAACTGGGCGGGCAGGAAGTGGAAGTTTATTCAACTGCCTCGCCGTTGGGCAAGGCCATGCTGAACGAATTTCCCGAGGTGGAGAATTTCGTGCGGCTCAACCGGTGGGGCGAAACTACCATCAGGTATAACGAAAGCTATTTTACCGAACATAATTTTATTGAGGCCGATTCCACCTTTTTCGATTTTTTCAGCATCCCGCTGATCAAGGGAAATAAAACCACGGCGCTAAATCAGGCGCGTAGCCTGGTGTTGAGCGAAACCACCGCCAGGAAAATATTCGGCAACGAAGATCCCGTTAACAAAATGCTTCAGGTGGGCAGCGACACGGCATTTTACCGCGTTACGGGCGTGATGCAGGATGTGCCTTCCAATACCCATTTCGAGGCCAGTATCATCGGTTCGTTCATGACCAATTCGCGGGCAAACGACGATACCTGGCTCTCGAACAGTTTCAGCACTTATGTGATGCTGAGGCCGAATGCCCTGCCCGAACGCGTGGACGAACGGTTTAAACCGCTCATTGTAAAATACGTGGGCCCGCTGGTGCAGCGGTTTTTCGGGATCAGCATGGATGAGTTTCTGGCGCAGGGCAATAAATACAACATGTACCTGCAAAAACTCACCGACATCCACCTCGACCCTTCCATCCAGCAGGAATTCAAGCCGGCCAATGATCCGCGCTACCTCTGGATTTTCGGGAGCATCGCGTTGCTGATCATCGTAATTGCGGCGGTGAACTTCATGAACCTTTCCACGGCCCAGGCCGCCAAACGCGCCAAGGAAGTTGGGATTAAAAAAGTGGCGGGCTCCACAAAGAAAATGCTGGTGGGGCAGTTCATGCTCGAAACATTGATCCTTTCCTTCATCGCACTGGCGCTGGCACTGATCGTAACGGAAATTTCGCTGCCCTGGTTCAACAACCTCCTGGATCTCGATCTGCAGATTTCCTATTTCAGTACCTGGTACACCATTCCGGCCATGCTCCTGCTGATCCTCCTCATCGGTGCCATGGCCGGCAGTTACCCGGCATTTTACCTCTCGTCGTTCAGCCCCTACATGGTGCTGAAAGGCAGCATGCGCAGCGGACGGAAGCAAAGCCGGCTCCGCAGCGTGCTCGTGGTGCTGCAGTTCGCCATTTCCATCGTGCTCATCGTGGGAACCACCATCATGTTCAGGCAACTGAACTTTATGCAAAACAAGGAGCTGGGATTCGACAAGGAGCAGGTGATGGTGATCACACGTGCCGATGCCATCGGAAATAAAATCAATTCGTTTAAGGAGGAATTGAAAAAGATCCCGGGGGTGTTGTCGGTATCGGCTTCCACGGCAGTGCCCGGACGGAATAACAACAACAACGGTTACCGGCTCAAGGGAAGGCCCGATGAGTCCTTCCTGCTGCAAACCTGCTGGGCCGATTATGATTTCCTGGAAACCTACGGGATTAAGCTCGTAAACGGCAGGTTTTTCGATCCGGCCATGTCCACCGACACCGGGGCATGTGTGCTCAACGAAAGCGCGGTGAAACATTATATGCTGGCCGATCCCTTCAGCGAACGATTTGTCACGAGCGATAATGAGGATGAAACCGAAGTGCTGATGCCCGTGATCGGTGTGGTGGGCGATTTCCATCACGAGTCGGTGAGGAGCCCAATCTCGCCCTACATGTTTCAGTTTAAAAACGACCGGATGACGTGGGGGTTCATCAGTGTGCGGCTGTCGGAGAATTTTTCGCGCAACACCATTTCTGATATTGAGAACGTATGGTCCTCATTTACCTCCAACTCGCCGCTGCAATCGTTTTTCATGGATCAGGATTTCGAACGGATGTACCGCGAGGAGCGCCAGAACGCCAAACTGTCGGTGCTGTTCACCCTGCTGGGGATCATGATCGCCTCCCTGGGATTGTACGGCCTCACCTCCCACACTGTGGTACAGCGGACTAAAGAAATCGGTGTCAGGAAAGCTTTCGGCGCCACTGTGGGGGATATCTGGTTTTTGATTGCCAAAGAGATCCTCATCCTGGTGCTGATTGCTGCTGTAATCGCAGCACCGCTAATCTGGCTTGTGGCCGACGACTGGCTGCAAAATTACCACTACCGGATCTTCCTCAATCCGCTGGATTTCCT
>JBKHBQ010000263.1:0-5446 GCA_046542305.1 Bacteroidales bacterium | reverse complement strand
AGGACAGTTTTAAGGATCAGACCTATTTCCTGGGCCAGATCGACAAAAGCCAGCTCGGCAAACTGATTTTTCCCATCGGACATCTGCTTAAGCAGGAAGTGCGCGATATCGCCAAAGAAAGCAAAATGCCTTCGGCCTACCGCAAGGACAGCCAGGGGATTTGCTTTCTCGGCAAGATCAACTACAACGATTTCATTCGAAGGTATGTGGGTGAGCAGCCCGGAAAGATCATCGAAAAAGAAACCGGCAAAGAACTGGGCCGCCATCGTGGCATCTGGTTTCATACTATCGGGCAGCGGAAAGGGTTGGGGCTGAGTCAGGGACCTTGGTTTGTAGTGGATAAAGATATGGACCGTAACATCGTGTATGTATCCAACGGCTATGATCCTGAATCTACCTATCAGGATGAAATAAAACTGGCACACTTTCAATTCATCAACGAGCACCCCGACAGGGATTATACCAGCGAACAACCTGTGAAATTCAAGATCAGGCATCAGCCTGATTTTACCGACGGGTTTTTGGTTCAGATGGGCGATCACTTCCTGATCCGGTCCTCAAAACCCGTTTCCGGTGTGGCGCCGGGGCAGTTTGGGGTGGTATACGACCCTGCTGCACGAATCTGCCTTGGCAGTGGTGTGATCTGTTGAGGTGGAAAAATATGCTTATCAGTTACAAAAGCACTACCTTTGCTGGAACGAAAAAGGTAATGTTCCGATTCAGCCATTAATCCGGTAAAAATGAACCATAACGCAATTATTGTTGATGATGAACCTGTAGTCGTTGAGCTGCTCAGCCAGCTAATCAGCGAGCATTGTCCTGATTTGAATATTGTAGGTTCGGCAGGAAATCCGGATGAGGCCATAAAATTGATCGAAAGCCACCACCCCGATCTGGTTTTTCTCGACATCAACCTGCCTTCCGGAAGCGGGCTGCAAATCCTCGATCATTTTCCCACACGTTCCTTCGAAGTCGTATTCATTACCGGCTACACACGGCTTCAATCCCTGGCTAAACAGTATAAGCCGCTGGGTATCCTCACCAAACCGATTGAAGTGAGCGAACTTCAGGCGATCATTTCAGGGTTTAGGGCAGGATGTAATCAGGAGCAAAAAAAAGTGATCCGCAATGAAAACCTTCTGTGACAGGCTTGTAATCCCTGTGTTTTATCTCCTGATTTTTGCCCTCATCATTTTGTGCCATGCCTGCAAGGAAGAAACGGAAATTCCGCCTTCTGATCCTTCGCAAAGACAATACCTCGGCACATGGGAAGGAAATACCATCCAAACGGCCATGGTCAAAATTCTGCTGACTGAAAATGAGCACCGGCAGGTAGTGGTTTCGGAAGCCGGGCTCAATTACATGATCGATGGAGACCTTCGACAAATGTATCTGGAGAATAAAACAGGATTAAGTATTTTGGATTCCGGCACATTTGAATTCCATCTTCCGGATGGCGGATCGGTAACCGGCAGGTTCTCCGACAATCAACTGAATGGCTGGTTCGAAACCTACCATCTTACCGGACAACCGACGGGAATACCCTTCAGGGCTGTACCCGAAAACGATTCCCTTTCGCTTTACGCGATCTGCCGTGCTACTTTTGTTCAGTCGGGAAACAAAACCGTAAACCTGGTTCAGGACCAGCGGCATTATTTTCCGGTGGGTGGCTGCAGGTTTGCTGATAGCGGATATGTGGCTGTGTCGGCTATGCATATGGGAAGCTGGGAAAATGGCGGGGCCCCGTTTTTCTCGGTTGAAGGCGGGCTGATCGAAAATCCCGACCCCCTGCATGATTTGTTTCACACAGGCTCCAAAAACTTCTCACGCCATGCCACAGACGGATTTCGCATTTTTTACATCGATCGCGGAAACCAGTTCAGGCAATATTTTACGCTGGAAGATTCGCTGATGCCATCAGCTAGTTATTTCCGCATCACTGCTTTGGAAAAAATTGAACATGACATTCCTGACCTGATCAGGTACAAGTTCACTGCGGAATTCGATTTGTGGATGTACAGCTACTGGGGGGATTCGATAAACCTGCAAAACGGGTTCTATTCGGGATACCTCGAAAACAGCCTTTTACCGTCACCAAAAAAATAAAAAAAACCGGACCTTGCGATCCGGTTTTTCATTCTGATAATATTCTGAACAAGCCTATTCTTCTTCAGCCTGTGCTTCTTCGTATTCCTTGAGGAGTTGCGTTTGAACATCGCCTGGAACCTGTGCGTATTCTGCAAACTTGAGCGAGTACATGGCACGGCCGCTGGTAATCGAGCTCAAAGCCGTCGAGTAGCGGTTCAATTCGGCCAACGGAACCTTTGCCTTGATTTTCTGGTAATTACCTTCGGCTTCCATACCCATGATCACGGCGCGGCGACCCTGCAGGTCGGTCATCACATCACCCATCTTTTCTTCCGGGACGATCACTTCCACGTCGTAAATCGGCTCGAGAATTTTCGGGCCTGCATTGCGGAAAGCTTCACGGAAGGCGTGGCGCGATGCCAGTTTGAAGGAAATTTCGTTGGAGTCGACCGGATGCATTTTGCCGTCGTAAATGTAAACCACGATGTCGCGTGCATACGAACCGGTGAGCGGCCCCTCTTCCATCTTTTCCATCAACCCTTTCATAATGGCGGGCATGAAGCGGGCATCGATAGCACCACCCACGATACAGTTGTTCATGATGAGTTTTCCACCCCAATCGAGTTTTATCTCGTCGGTACCACGCACCGGGAATTCGGAGGTCCACGACATGCCTTCGGTGTAAGGCTCAATCATCATGTGTACTTCACCAAACTGGCCTGCACCACCCGATTGTTTTTTGTGCCTGTACGTCGATTTGGCGCTTTTGGTGATTGTTTCCCTGTAAGGGATTCTCGGCGTGAAATATTCCATCGGAATTTTTTCAAGGTTCTCCACCATCCATTTAATCAGGTTCAGGTGAAGCTCACCCATACCGCCTGCAATCAACTGCTTTAATTCCTTGGAGAAACTGATGCGGAAGGTTTTGTCAACCTTGGCCATTTCCTGAAGCACAGAATTGAGTTTTTCTTCATCGGCCGTGTTTTGTGCCCTCACTGCCATGGTGATTTTTGGCTCGGGGAACACAATGGGTTCGATGGCATCCTCAGAATTCTTGGGGAGGCTCAGGGTTTGGTTGGTAGCTGTATTTTTCAGCTTGATGGTAGCACCGATGTCGCCAGCCACGAGTTTGCTTACTTTCTCGCGGTTTTTACCTGAAAAAAGATAAAGCTGGGTAAGTCTTTCCTTGGTGCCGTTGTTGCTGTTTACAAGATCGGTGCTCTCGCTGAGCTCACCATTGTATACCTTGAAAAACGAAACCTCGCCGAGATGTGATTCGATGGCGGTTTTAAAAACGAACAGCGATACCGGCTCCGAAGGATTGCATTTGAATTCCTTGCCGTTTACAGTTTTTACCGGAGGCATTTCGTTGGGTGCGGGCACGGTGTTTACCACAAATTCCATCAGCCTGTTTACGCCCATATTATGCTTGGCATTGATACAGAACAGCGGAAACATGCCGCGTGTAATCAAACCTTTCTTGATTCCCCTTAGCACCTCTTCTTCGGTGAGCGTACCGTTTTCGAAGAAAATTTCCATCAATTCTTCTTCGCTTTCTGCAGCGGCTTCAATCAACTCGCCCTGCATTTCTTCGGCCTTTGCTTTTTCCGATTCCGGAATATCGAGGATCTCCGGGTTTCCGCCGCCTTCAGGGAATTTGTAAAGCTTCATGCTGAGCAGGTCGATCACCTGGTTGAAACCGATACCCGGGTTTACCGGATACTGACACGGGGTAACGTGATTGCCAAACTGTGTTTTTAGCTGGCGAACGGTTTCTTCGAAATTTGATTTTTCGTGTTCCAGGTGGTTGATGGCGAAAATTACCGGTGTATTGGTACGTGAAGTATATCTCCAACTGATCTCAGCGCCAACTTCTACTCCGTTCTGTGCGTTGATCACCATCACTCCTGTGTCGGCTACCTTGAGCGAAGCAATTACCTCGCCCACGAAATCGTCGAAACCGGGCGTATCGATAATATTGATTTTCTTTCCTCCAAACTCAGCATACATCACCGTGGACGATACTGAATTCTGACGCTCATGCTCGATTTCACGATAATCCGAAACGGTGTTTTTATCGTCTACAGATCCTCGCCTGTTGATCAGTCCGCCTTCGAAAAGCATGCACTCCGAAAGGGTGGTTTTTCCGGCTTTCGCCCCACCGACAAGCGCAATGTTGCGAATTTCATCAGTTTGATATACTTTCATCTTAACGTATCTTGTTTTTTGAGAATTACTAAAATTTCAAATCCTTCATTTTTAAGGGCTGCAAAAATATAAAAAACTGACTAATAATGAAAAAACTTTGAAATTATTTGAGAACACCGGAAATTCGCCGTTTCGCCGCACTTCCAACTTTTTCGACATCCATCTGTTTATTGAGAAAAACTTTGCAGATTTATGAAAATTAGCATATTGGAAAAGCATCAGCAGGCAAAGGGGCAGTTTAACAACGGGGAGATCCTGGAGAACAAACCCATCGGTTTTCCGCAGGAGGGCGGACACAAAGCGTATTCAAACCTGTTTTACTGGTCGCATGCCTGGTCGGATAATGGAAGCCTCATCGGGGAGCATCCGCACAAGGGTTTTGAAATTTTGTCGATCGTGCTTGAAGGTGAGATTGAACATTTCGACAACATGAATAACAAATGGATCCCTCTGAAAAAGGGCGATGTCCAGATCATCAGGGCCGGCTCGGGCATCTACCACGCCGAACGGCTAAAAGCAGGTACGCACATGTTCCAGATATGGTTCGATCCCGACCTGACCAAAACCCTGGATCATCAGCCTTCATACGATGACTATGCCTCTGGAGAATTTCCTGTTCATGAAACGGACGGTATGACCGCCAAATGGATTGCCGGCGAAGGAACGCCGCTGCACATGGAAACGCCGGGGATTTCGATTCGTGAAATAACAATGCAAAGCGGCGACCAGATCATCAAACTGGAAGAGGAAACCATAGCTTCGCTGTACCTGATTTCAGGAAATTTGAAAATAGATGACCGGGAAATGCAACCGGACGACTTTGCCATTATAAGCGAAACCACTGAAATAAATCTTTCTGCCGGAGAAAATGCCTGGCTGATGCTCATCACCTCGCCGGCCACCCTGGATTATACGCCTTACCTGGAGTTGTTCAGGAAATAAAGTTTCGTTTACCGTGAAACCAGATGTAATCATCGACGTTCGGCGAAGCAGGCTGAACCGCAGGTAAAGCACTAAATGTTTTTTTTGATTTCAGATTAACGATTAACGATTTAGGATTTCAGATTGCGAAAGACAAACATCAAACTTCCGACGTCCGGCGAAGCAGGTTTTGTAATTTGGATTTTGAAATTATTTTGAAATTTAAATT
>JBKHBQ010000016.1:0-26653 GCA_046542305.1 Bacteroidales bacterium | reverse complement strand
TTCAGGGCGATATCTTCCGGTTAATTGATTTTATCTGCATGATTGTTTTTTGTAACTTTGATTTTTTAATAATAAAAATGCTCAATATAGAAAAACAGATAGCCTATTGGATGAAAGGGGCTGAAGATGACTTGATAACAGCTGATTTGCTGATCCGTGAAAAACGAATTCTACATGGATTATTCTTTTGTCATTTGGTGATCGAAAAAGCCGTGAAAGCTCATATTGTTAAAGAAACCGGTGAGGTTGCTCCCAGATCCCACAATTTACTTTATTTGTCGGAGAAAGCAAATCTTCAACTTGATGATGAGACCGGGATATTTCTTGGCGTTTTAATGAAGTACCAATTGCAGGGCCGCTATCCTGATTATAATCCTGTTCTTCCCGATATTTTAAAAGTAGACGAATATTTTCAACAAACTAAAACCTTACTAAAATGGCTAAAAGAGAGGTTGTAGAGATTTTGAGGCAGTATATTTTTCTTTTACGCTCCGAAGGGATTTCCATTGACAAAGCCTATTTGTATGGGAGTTATTTATCGAACTCGGCAACCGATGACAGCGATATTGACGTAATGATCGTAACTGAGAATGAGGACGATTGGTTAGCCGGAAAAATATGGAGTTTGACCAGAAAGGTCAATTCAAGAATTGAGCCCTACCTTGTTGGAAAACGAAGGTTTGATGATAATGAAGAATCTCCGTTGATTGAATTGGTAAAAAGAACAGGCCTGGAAATAACCTGAAAAATCGTGACAACCCTTAAAAACCGTTCGCACCTAAATCCAATTGCTGAAGCTTCAGCTTATTTTCAAATCAGAAACAGGATGTAATCATTCTTCCACCGGCAAATCCACCGTCTCCGTCACCCTGGCAACGGGATAGCGGTTCACGCGGTTGTCGGCCCATTCGGAGTTTTCATAAATGTAGCCGAGCTGTGCACGATGATTCCCGGCCAGTTCGGGATCGTTTTTCACGGCTTCTTCCCATTGCTTTTTAAATTCGGGATGCTGCTCCAGGTATTTCAGCGCATTTTCTTCAAATCCGTATGAAGAATAATATTCGCGGCGTTCGAGCACCGGATCGAAAAAGTTCCACCTGAAAAACGAATCCGTGGCTTCGGGCTCCAGCATTTCTACGATGTACTTATTGGCTTCCTGGTTCACCGGGATCACATAATCGCCGGCATAAAAATCCACAGTTTCATTTCGGGGTTCAACAGTTACCTTGTCGTGATAATGATGCCAGTTGTACTTCCAGCGGCTGCTTTCCACATCCGTAATTAAATATTGCTCAACCTCCAGCGAAATATCCTCCGTAAGCCGGTACATTTTCACTTTGTTAATCTTCATCCGTTCCACCACTTCATCCCAGGCCTGTGGCAGGATGTAGTATTCGGGGGCTTTCACGGTTTTTACCGGAAGGTGATGGTCGAAAAACGGCACCATGGTGTCGTAGGGTTTTTCGCGGTTGTATCCGAAGCGCCTAAGGCCGGTCACCGGGCTGATGTCAACTTCGCCTTCATAACCTTTAAAGCGGATCATATCAAATTGTGTGGTGTCGGGTTTCCAGTCGATCACAAATTCATCCTGTTCCCTGACTTCTTCATTGGCCTGCTCACGAAGTCGCGCGATTTCCTCCCCGTTTTCTTCGGTGAAGCTTACCAGTGCATCCAGGAAATGATAAACCGATTTTACCCTGTCGGGGAAATCCTTGTAGATGTGATTTTCAGTCATAAATCCGAGCGTGTTGAACAGTCCGGCATATCCGGTTGAAAACCGCGGCGGCTGAATATCAAGGCTGATGCCGTCCTTGGGCGATTCGTTCAGGTAATTTACGTAGGGAATGAGCTCGTATCCGGTTTTTTCCATGTGCTCATAGAGGTATGGGATCATCTTGTCCCTGAAAAAACTGCCGAGCGCTGCCGGCAAGCCATCGGGCTGATATGCGATGAGCGTGATCACATACTGATGGTCGGAGCCGTTGGTGGTGTGGGTGTCGAGGAAGGTGTCGGGATTCCAGGCCCTGAATATTTCGGTAAATGCTTCTGCATTTTTGGTATCCATCTTTGCGAAATCGCGGTTCAGATCAAGATTTTTGGCGTTGCCGCGATGGCCTGCTTCCGCGGGTGTGGTTTGCCCGCTGCGGTGATAGGCGCTCCGGTTGAGGCAGCCGCCGATGCTGTAAACGGGTATGATGCAGATCACCGTATTGTTGAGCATGGCACGCATTCCGTCGTGATTGCGCAGTACGTCATCGGCAAACCAGATGCTGGCGTCGATGCCTTCGGGTTCGCCGGGGTGAATGCCGTTGTTGATGAGTACCACCCGCTTCCCGTCTTTTTTCACCGATTCGGGATCGAAATCCCGGTCCTTCGACATCACAAATAAATGTAGCGGCTTGCCGGCATCGGTCAGGCCATAGCTCAGCAGTTTCGCTTCGGGATAATGATCCGCCAGTTTCTGATACCATTCGATGGCCTCGTAATAGGTAACGGTTTCGTTTTCTTCGAATTTGAGATCAACCAGCGGGTCGCCGTTCGGGTTTGAATTCCGGCCCGAATCACAGGCAGACAAAAGGGCCAGCGCGAGTAAAGTGATAAAAAGTTTTATTTTCATTGCAGCAGGTTTAGAATTCCAAAAGTAAATCTCTTAAGCATTCAGGCAGGTTAAATACAAAAATTTAAAAACATTCTAAAGCAGGTCATGTGTAAAATCCTGTACATTTGTCGGATACTAAAACAAAAATTCACATCAGAATGAAACAGATAATCGGAATTTTCATTGCCTTTATTTTTACTTTGACCCTGAACCATCTTCAGGCACAGGATAAGCCCGACTGGGAAGGCGGCGTTCCCGAAGGATGTACCACCATCACCTGCGGAAAACTCGCCACCACGGACGGTTCTGTAGTCACTTCACATACCGACGACAGCCACCGCACCCGCTCCTGGATCGATATCCAGCCTGCCAAAACCTATTCGCGCGATGCGATGATGCCCATGTACAAACGGGTGCCCTGCGACAGCTTTGCCATGCCTACCTATGCGCACAACAAGATCGGAGAAATCCCGCAGGTGGAATCAACCTATGGCTACATCAATACTGCGTATCCCTGTATGAATACAAAACAACTGGCCATTGGCGAGTCGACGTTCGGCGGCCGCGAAGTGCTGCAATCCGACAACGGACTGATCGATTGTCAGCGGCTGTGCCAATTGATGCTCGAACGCTGCACTACTGCCCGCGACGCCATCCGCTTGGCCGGCGAGCTGACCAAAGAATACGGCTGGAACGATGCCGGCGAATGCCTCACCATTGCAGATAAAAATGAGGTTTGGCATTTCGAGATTGTGGGCCCCGGCAAGGGAAACAAAGGCGCCATCTGGGTGGCGCAGCGTGTGCCTGATGAGCATGTTTCCGTAAATGCCAATGCCAGCACCATCAAGGAAATCGACCTGGATAATCCAGATTATTTTATGGCATCTGAAAATATTTTTGAAATGGCTGTGGACAGCGGCTGGTGGAAAAAGGATGAGGAACCGTTCAAATTCTGCTATGCGTATGCTCCCGAAAGCCGTACTTCCGTGGCTGCACGCCGCCGCGAATGGCGGGTGTTCGATCTGCTGGCACCCTCGCTAAAGTTTGATCCCAATTCCGAAAACTATCCCTTTTCAGTAAAACCTGATGAAAAGGTAACCATGCAGGATCTGGTGGATGTGTTTAAAGATTATTACCAGGGCACCCCCTATGATATGCGTCGCAACATCACCGCAGAGGATGAAAACGGGAAACAGGTCATTTCGCCCCTTGCCAATCCTTTCATGCCTTACGACGAACTCGAAATTATGGATGTGAGCGGTGGCTGGTATCATACCTCCGACGACGGACACATCCGGTTCCTGGGCGAACGCACCATCGCCCGCTGGTATACCATGTATGCCACCATCATCCAGTGCCGCGACTGGCTTCCCGACGAAGTGGGCGGTGTGGTGTGGCTGGCCATGGACAACGTAGCCACCTCGATTTACGTACCGGTGTACTGCTCCGTGACCGATCTTCCGGAACCCTACAAAACGCCCGGCCGGCCAAACGGGTATACCACCGAATCGGCATGGTGGGCTTTCAACAGGCTTGGTACACTTACCGCTCAGCGGTGGGGCGATATGCGCCACGATGTGGATGCCGTTTGGATTCCGTGGCAAAAGCAATTGTTCGATCAGCAAAAAGATATCGAGGCAAAAGCCCTGGAGATGTATGATCCGCAAAAGCCTGAAAAAACCCGTGAGTTTCTGACGAATTATACGGATGAGTGGGGAACAAAGGTGATCGATAAAGCCTGGAAACTCGGCGATTTTCTCTGGACAAAATATGATGAAAAATTCTGACCGTCAGCTCCGGAAGGCGATTGATTTTAAAACAAATTGATCCCGGTGGTTGTTAGTTGAAGAAATTTCCAGATGAAAGGCAGCAGGCTTGCAATTTTTCTCGGTGTTTTCTTTATCCTTTACGGGCTGATCAATTATTACATTTACATCAACGGGTGGTACGCCATACAACCGGCAGGACCATCGTGGCTGCTTAAGGCATATCCCCTGCTTTTCTGGCTTCTGGTTATTACCTATCCTTTTGGGCGGATTCTTGGGAAATATCTTCCGCAATGGCTTGCCGACGCACTGGCGTTCGTCGGCGGATTGTGGTTTGCAGCCATGCTTTATGCTTTTTTGGCGGTGGTGCTTCTGGATGTACTTAGCCTGGCTGGCGGATGGTTTGGAGTTACTTCAGGCTTTTCCGGCAGGATCAGCCTGATGATATTTACCGGGGTGCTTATTCTGGTGCTGCTGATCATTGTGATCGGACTGTTCAATACCAGCAGGATAAATGTGCAACGGATAGAGCTGGAGATAGATAAATCCTATCCCGGAGGTGAACTGCACCTGGTGATGGCTTCCGACCTTCACCTGGGGCATGTGCTGGGCAGAAGGTTTGTTGGCAGGCTGGTAAAGCATATCACTCGCCTTAATCCTGACCTGGTGCTGTTTCCGGGCGATCTGGTGGATGAGGATTTAAAGCCGGTATTGCACAAACAACTCGGCAGGCAATTCGAAAAACTTAAGCCTCACCTCGGCATCTATGCCGTGACGGGAAATCATGAATACATTGGTGGCGCAGATAAGGCTGTGGAATATCTTCAGCAATATGGTATTCGTTTTCTACGCGATGAGGTGGTGAAGGTGAATGAACATTTTTACCTCTGCGGACGCGAAGACGTAAGCATGAATAGTTTTACGGATACCAGGCGCAAAAGCCTCAGGGAATTGATTCGCGATGCAGGCCTTTCGCTCCCGCTTATCGTGATGGACCATCAGCCCGTTGCCCTTGCTGAAGCCGCTGAAAACCGGGCCGACCTGTTGCTTTGCGGCCACACGCACCACGGGCAGATCTGGCCGCTGAATTACATCACAGCAAAGGTTTTTAAACTGAGCCGCGGCCATAAAAAAATCGGAAACACCCACATTGTGGTGTCCTCCGGCGCAGGCACATGGGGTCCAAGAATAAGAATCGGCACTCGCCCTGAAATTATTTCCATCCTTTTACGTTTTACCCAAAATCAGCATCAGGTACAACAAACTTCGGCATGATTTTTAAATATGCTTCGCTTTTTTAAGTTGCGGATTCCCAAGGTCTTTAACTATTTAAAATGATTACATATTTAAAAATTAATTACTTGTTACCATGAATGTTAAAAAAACCAAATTTTTTTTTTGTAACGAAGCTTTGAAGTTAAACGGAAGAATGTATGTACCTTTGCTGCCTTAAAAATGAGGTCTGAATAATGACAGATAAAAAGGAACAAATCAAGGAATTAGACGAAGTTGTGATCCGTTTTTCGGGTGACTCCGGTGATGGAATGCAACTTACCGGAACCCTCTTCTCCGACACTTCTGCCTTGCTTGGAAACGACCTGGCTACTTTTCCCGATTATCCCGCTGAAATACGTGCCCCTCAAGGCACCGTGGGCGGTGTATCAGGATTCCAGGTACATTTCGGGCATTCGGAGGTTAATACTCCCGGCGATTATGCAGATGTGCTGGTCGCCATGAATCCTGCCGCCCTTAAAGCGAATCTGAAATGGATCAAACGCGGTGGAACCATCATTATCGACATCGATAGTTTCACCGAAAAAAATATCATTCGTGCCGGTTGTGTGAGCGATCCGCTCAAGCAGTTGGGATATCGTGATTTCAACATCATCAAAGCGCCCATTACCACCCTTACACGTGAAGCGCTGAAAGGGTTGAATCTCGATACCAAGAGTATTTTGAGGAGCAAAAATATGTTTGCCCTCGGAATGGTGTATTGGCTCTTCCATCGCCCGCTTGAATTCACACAAAAGTTTTTCGAAGATAAGTTCAAGAAGATCCCTATCGTGATCGAGGCCAACAAAATCGTGTTGAAGGCAGGATATTATTATGCCGAAACCATTGAGGCTTTGCATCCGTCATATAGCGTGGCGCCTGCAAAAATCGAAAAGGGAACCTACAGGAATATCAACGGAAATACTGCAACGGCATGGGGGCTGATCGCCGCCGCTGAGAAAGCAGGGCTAAACCTATACCTGGGATCCTATCCCATCACGCCTGCATCGGAAATTTTACAGGAGCTCTCCAAACGCAAGGACCTAAGTGTAAAAACCTTTCAGGCCGAAGATGAGATTGCCGGTATTTGCACCGCTATCGGCGCAAGTTTCGCAGGCCAGTTGGCAGCCACTTCCACTTCGGGCCCGGGCCTGTCGTTGAAAGCCGAAGCCGCCGGTTTGGCTGTGATTACCGAGCTTCCGCTGGTGATCGTGAATGTGCAGCGTGGTGGTCCTTCCACCGGCTTGCCCACCAAAACCGAGCAATCCGACCTGATGCAGGCTGTCTACGGCCGCCATGGCGAAAGCCCGATGGTGGTGCTGGCAGCGAGCTCGCCGTCCAACTGTTTCGAATATGCTTTCAAGGCTGCCAAGATTGCGCTCGAGCATATGACTCCTGTGATCCTGCTCACCGACGGATTCCTGGCCAATGGCTCGGAGCCGTGGCGGATTCCGGATATGGATGAGCTTCCTTCGATCAAGGCACCCCTCGTGGATGAAGGCGCCGAGGATTATCAGCCTTATCGCCGTCTCGACGAGTCGATGGTGCGCGGATGGGCCATTCCCGGAACAAAGGGGCTGGAGCATCGCATTGGCGGTCTCGAAAAGATGGCCATTACAGGAACCGTCTCCTATGTGCCCGAAAACCATCAGGTGATGGTGAATGAACGGGAACAGAAAATCGACCGCGTAGTGGAAGCCGTGCCGGACCTGAAGGTGATTGGCGATAATGAAGGCGAACTGTTGATGATCGGCTGGGGTGGCACCTATGGGCATCTCTTTACAGCTTACCGCGAACTGATCAAGGAAGGTGTGAAGCTGAGTTTCGTGCACTTCAACTATATCAAGCCATTGCCGAAAAATACTCATGAGGTGCTGAAGCGTTTCAACAAGCTGCTGGTATGCGAAATCAACCTCGGGCAGTTTGCCAACTACCTCAGGATGAAATTCCAGGATCTTGAATTTATGCAGTACAATAAGGTACAGGGCCTGCCCTTTACGGTTATCGAATTGAAAGAACAAATCAAAAAAGTACTCGAGGAGAAATAAACCATGCCAGAACTAGTAAAACTGTCTCCGAAAGATTTTAAGAGCGATCAGGAAGTGCGCTGGTGTGCAGGCTGCGGCGATCATGCCGTGCTTAGCGCTGTACATCGTGCCATGGCCGAACTGGGTTATCCGAAGGAAAAATATACGGTAATTTCAGGCATCGGCTGTTCCTCCCGCTTTCCATACTATATGAATACCTACGCTTTCCATGGCATTCATGGCAGAGCGGCTGCCATTGCTTCGGGTGTGAAAACCGCCAAACCGGAGCTTAGCGTATGGGTGGTTACCGGCGACGGCGATGCCATGGCTATCGGTGGCAATCATTTTATCCATACCGTAAGGCGCAATATTGACATGAACATCCTGCTCCTTAACAACCAGATCTATGGTTTGACCAAGGGGCAGTATTCACCGACTTCGCTCGAGGGACAGGTGACCAAAACCTCTCCCCATGGCACCATCGAACCGCCGTTTCATCCCGGTGAACTCGTGATCGGCGCCCAGGGGAAATTTTTCGCCCGTTCGCTCGACAACAACGTGAAGCTTACCACAGAGGTTCTGATCGACGCTGAAAACCACAAAGGAACCTCGGTGGTGGAAGTCCTTCAGAATTGTGTGATCTACAACGATAAGGCTCATGCCTACATTACCGATAAGGAACATAAGGAAGACCGGCAGCTTATCCTGAAGCATGGCGAGCCCATGATTTTTGGAAAAAACAATGATATGGGAATCATTCTTGAAGGCCTCCGACTAAAGGTGGTGAAGATCGGCGAAAATGGCATCACTGAAAAAGATATTCTTGTTCATGATGCACACGAGCCCAATCCACTGATCCACCTCATGCTCGGAAATATGAAGGCTCCCGAATTCCCGGTTGCCCTCGGTGTGATCCGGGCTGTGAAATCAGCTACATACGAAGAGAAGATGGATATACAGATGGAAGAGGTTAAGAAGAATTCATCCATCAAAAGCATGAAAGATTTGCTCTATAGCGGCAATATCTGGAAAGTGTAATCAGTAAAAATACGATAAAAAGAGAGCCATTCTGTTTTGGAATGGCTCTTTTTATTTTAGAAAATGTATTTCAGCGTTAAACCGATTTGTGGACCGTTGAGTGAAATATCCTCTGTTTCAATCACCACGTCCGGCGGGTTGTCAGGATCGTTCGGATCGGGGACCTCTCTGTTGAATTCCTGCTGATAATGCCCGAATTTATAGTTGAAATCCAGGTCGAGTGCAAATTGTTCCGAAAGCCTGGCTTCGAATCCAAAAATGGCTTTTCCTGAAACAGTTGATCCGGTGGTGGGATCGGGATTGTCCTTTTGTTCAAATTCAAGTTTGTGCTGAACAATCAGGTACTCCCCGCCAAGCCCGGCATATGGTGTGATCACTGAAAACCGCATCGGGCTTAGATAGTAGAGCAGGTCGAGGCTTATCGGATATCCCGTGAGCAACATGGTGGTATTGCCAAAACCCTGCAGATCGTCGTCGGTACTTTCCTGCCAATAGCCTACACCTATGGCAGCATGCAGATCGCCCTTGATCTTTGCTTCGGCAAAAGCTCTTACGCTTACTGCTCCCCCAAATGCGGCATCCTTAAATTCCGAATTTTCCTGCCAGTAGTCCAGGGAGGGGCTATACCAGCCCAGGTTCAGCCCTGCGCCGTAAAACCACCTGGCATTTCCTTCCTGTGCAAAACATGGAAACGCAAAGATTAATAATGCCCACAGAGCTGCTGATCTTAATAACCGGTTGTAAATCATCTTTTTTTGTTTTTGTGAAACAATGCAAAAAAAAAGCATGAAAACATATGCAATGTTTTCATGCTTCAAAAGTAGGTTAAATATTTTTACTTACCGCCTCCCTGATCGTGGCAGTAATACTCGTCGACCATCCACTGGAACTTATTGGTGGGTACCTGAATGGCGCCAAGGTACTGGCCTGTATAGTCGTAAACATTGTAATTAACCAGGCGAACCCTTGCATACAATACCTGTGCATACAGGTAGTGCGGGCCAACGCAGCGGGTATCCTTGGCTTTCAGGTTAATGGTATAACCAAAGGAGATCAGATCGTTGATCAGCGCATTGGGTGTGGTAGCCCAGATGTAGGTGCCACATGCACCAGATCCGCAGGTATCCGATTCTGCTACAAACTCCCAGGGAGCCCATGTAAAGCTGTCCTTGATCAGACGGTATCCAGTAAAGGCATACCATGTGGAGAAATGCGGCATTTCGAACGAAGCCATGGTTTTATCGGCGTTCAGCGTACCTTCAATTTCTTCCCAGGTTTGTGTATCTTCATCATAAGTTCCCAGAATGATGGGTGCGCGTCCTTCCTGTACACTCTTCACATTGATGGGTACATTCAGGGTAGGCATCGCATTGGCCGGGAAGGTGAGGTCAGGTGAAAAATCGAATCCTTTGAGGATGGCGCGCTCGCCATAGATTTTGAGGTTTTCGTATTTAGCCGGAGGCTGAATAAACGAAACCACCACATCCTGGTCGGAAGCCATTGATCCGGCGGGGAATTCCAGCGTGGCAGGTGCCAGGTCGGTTCCCACAGTGATCATGGTGCCCTGAGGTGTTACCAGGTTCGATTCGCCACGTTTGCTCAGGTAAAATTCCTGCTGCGTAACTGCCGAAACATTTTCTTCCTCAAGCGGCTCAACCCCGATCATTGCATTTTCAGCGAGATACCCATCTTTGGAGGCGGTAACGACGTAATCGCCAACCATACTGCCATCAATAGTAAGGGTTCCCGACTGATTATCATACTCCTGTACGGTTCCATCAGGCAGAATTACTTTTACATCGTAATCCTGGAGCGTAGTTCCATCTTCAGTGGTAAACACTGAAATTTTCAACTGGTTGTTTACTTCAGGTGTGGGTTCTGGCCAGTCTGACGGCCCAACATTCTTACACTGGTTCAAAAGAAAAACGATTGCACCGGCAAGAAGTAAAAGGCTAAAAATACGTGTGTTGAATTTAATTTTCATTTTTACTCCTTTTTTATAATTAAACTTTTAATTCTCCTTCTCTTAATTGATTATTCAAAAGTAACTATTTATTTATTATTTAATTCGATCAAAAATCTCTTTTTCATATAATCGGGATTGAACTCAAGCATGAGATCAAACAATTGGTGTCCTGTTTTATACATAATTCCGCTGGTGGGGAATCCTTTGGCGCGGTATTCCCAGCTAAAAGCTTCCGAGGGTCTGATCCTGAAATATTTTATTCTTGAATACTTCCGTGGCGGAATAGGAATCGAAAAATTAAACCCGCCGTTCAAATCTTCTTTGGTATTGATGAGCGCAAAAAAACCGATTTGTACCTCACCGAATTGCCTTAGCACCTCGAAGCGCACTCCCGGATCGTTGTAAAGGAAATTACCGGCCTGGATTCTTCCTGTAAGATCATAAGCCAAATGCCGGTACTCGGCAGTGAGAAAGGCTGTAAGGAAGTTTGAGGTTTCGTAGGGCAGGGCTTCTCTTCCTGTAAAGGAATGGTAGCGCGTGAGCCCGACGTTGGTGCCGATGGCAAGTTTTCCCTCTGCAAAATACTTCTTCAATTCAAGATTAACCCCGGCCCTGTTCAGGTTAAAAAACCCGGCCGTTGCCGATACAAAAAACTCATCCTTTAGCCGGATCAATTGATTGATCGTGATATTTCCTGGCCTCAGTTCATGTTCATCATCATCATAAAGAAAATTGTACTGAACCGGAATGATCAATTGTGCATTGACCGAAAGGCCTTTTCCCAGCAACAGGTTTACTTCCGGAATCAAATTGATGTTCGACTGAACGGGTCGGTCGAAATCACCGAATTGCGCCCTCCAGTTGGGAATAACCACCAGATCGGGTTTGTAAAAAGACGGATTGGCAGGTTTTCCCTGAGTGGGATTCGGTTCAGTATCCATGGTGAACCGGCATTTCGTAGAAAATTGTTCCAAACTAATTGCACCGCTTTTCCATTCGAGGTAGGCCTGAAGCGGAAGTTGTACCACAACCATGGGAATTGTTTGATGCAGTACGGTGATGTGCAGGATAACCGGCGAATTAAAATTATTGCCGACTATTTCAAGTACTCTTGCAAGGGCATAGGGTTCGAAACGATAGCGCCGGTTTTCGTACCGGATTTGAAGTACATTATCTGCTTCTGCTTGTGCGAAAACATTTTCAAACCCCTGTGCTGTCAAAAGTGATTCTATTTGCGTGATCCGTCCATTTTCCTGAGCAGGCAGGAATCCTGTAAAAAACAGTAACACAACATGACAAAGAACTGAAACTATGCGCCTTAAAAACCTTTCCAACATCTCAAATCATTCTACTTAATTACATCTGGATTAATATGACATATCCCGTATTTAAAGCGACAGTTTTTTGCAAACATACGACAAAAAATAAACTAATCCAAGAGTTGGCTTGAAAATGAGGTTAAAAAAACGTTAAAGATCATATCAGTATAGGTGACAGCTTCAAAGAATTTTAATATAATCCTGTAATATAAACGGGTATGCAGGTTTCACGGCAATGGAATTTTTGCTGATCACATTGCAAAATGCACACAGGGTATTTTGAAAAAAGGCCGTAAATTTGCCGATTATGCTCGAAACTTTTCAGCGGCAATATGCAAAGGGGGAATTGTTTTCGGCCGGGCAGAAAATCCTGCTGGCGGCGAGCGGCGGTATCGATTCCATGGTGATGGTACGGCTGTTTGAAATGAGCGGCCTGGATTTTGGGATCGCCCATGTGAATTTCCACCTCAGGGGAGAAGAAAGCAACGGAGATATGGCACTGGTGAAGAAAATCGCCGATGAAATTAACGTGCCTTTTTTTGGGATTGATTTCGATACAAAAGCCTGGGCCCATCAGCAAAAACTGTCCATTCAGGAAGCTGCCCGTGAACTCCGCTACAATTGGTTCGAACAGTTGATTGGCCAAACGGATTTCGAGTTGTATGCCACCGCCCATCACTTCGACGACCAGATCGAAACCTTTTTTATCAATCTGCTGCGGGGAACGGGTGTGTCTGGCTTGCGGGGCATCCGGCCAAAGAATGGGAATTGTATCCGTCCGCTCCTGTATGCCACCCGGCCAGAAATTGAGAATTTCGCCCGTGATCATGGCATCAGGCATCGCGAAGACAGCTCAAACCAGAGCAATGCTTACCTGCGCAACCGTATCCGGAAAAATCTGATTCCTGAGCTGGCATATCTCGATCCCGATTTCAGGACCGGATTTCGCATAACCTTCCAAAACCTTTCGGACGCTGAATCATTCATTGGTTCTCAGGCAGAAAGGATTAAGGAACGATTGGTCACCAAAAAAGATAATCAGTTTATCATTTCCCGGAAGGAACTCGAAAAAATCGCTGAAAAGGAATTTCTGCTATGGAAGTTGCTCAAATCCTTCGGGTTTAATCGCACGGCTGTTCGAAATATCTCTTTGGGATTGCGTAATACCCCCGGCGGGCAGTTCTATTCGGAAACCCATCAGTTGTTGATCGATCGTGAGGAATTGCTGATTCGACCAGTTTCGGAGGGAATGCACAGTAAAACGTACCTCATAGAACGGGGGCAGCAATCCATTGATACACCCATTCATCTGTCCTTGCACAAATCCAGGAAGGAGCAGCATTTTATTATTGATCCCGATCCTGATCTGGCTCAACTGGATTTTGATAAATTGGAATTTCCACTTACGTTACGCAAGCCACGGCAGGGTGATTATTTTTATCCGCTGGGACTGGGTGGCCGTAAACTGGTGTCGGATTTTTTAACCGACCTGAAACTTCCTGCCCGTCAAAGGTTGAATACCCGGCTGTTGATTTCCCGTGGAAAAATCGCATGGATCATCGGACTGCGTATCGATGATCGGTTTAAAATCACTTCCGAAACATCCGAAATTCTTAGCATCAGGTGGAATAAAGAATACAGCGAGGCGTGAGGATGCTTGTTTAAAAAACTTTCTAAATTATTCATTTTATGATTTTTTTAAATATTTGAGGTAGAAGATACGCCCTCAAAATCTTTATTTTTGCCACCGCTTGCGGAAACCGGTGAAAAATTTCCAAAGCAAAATTGCGTTAGTATGCATTTAAGTATCGAGATAACAATGTATGTTTAACTGTTTGATACCTTCCGGTTGAATACGCATCAATACAAAAAAAAGATGAATATGAGAATTTTACCTTCCGTTCACACTGTACGTGCTAAAATTACCTTTGTTTTTCTCACGCTGAGTTTAATGGTCATGCCGGCTGTGGCCCAGATCCTTGAGCCGGTGAAATGGAGTCATGAAACGAGAGTGATTACAGATGATGAGGCCGAACTGGTTTTCTCGGCCAATATCGACAATGGATGGCACCTTTATTCACAGGATATCCCCGATGGGGGACCTGTGCCTACCTCGTTTTATTTTTACGATCTTGCGGGCTTCGAATTCGTTGATGATGTGGAAATCATCGAAGAAGAAGTGTTCGGTGAGCCCGACAGCCTTATTTATCGCGTCATTTTTAATGAGCCCGAACCGGAAGAAGAGGATGATCCCAATTTCGGTATGGTCCTGAAATTCTTCAGCCATCAGGCGACCTTCAGTGAAAAAATCAGGCTTTTGACCGACGAGCCGCTGGAAATTGAGGGATACATTTATTATATGTGCTGCGATGATGAGAAATGCCTTCCGCCCACGGAAGTGGATTTCAGGTTCGCATTCAATTTGCCCGTGCAGCCTGAAGCAGCAGAAACGGCCGCACAGCAGGATCAGGAGGTGATTGAAGCGGGGGATGATGTGGAAGGGAAAATCGTGAATACCAGCGATCTGTGGTGGCTTTTTGCGTTCTCGTTCATTGCAGGGCTGCTTGCAATCCTTACACCATGTGTATTTCCGATGATCCCAATGACCGTGACGTTTTTCATGCACAACGCCGCCAATAAGGTTAAAGCGCGCTTTCAGGCCATAGTGTACGGTTTTTCCATCATTGCCATCTATACCATTATCGGGACGGTGGTTGCCCTGACGCTGGGTGCCGGTTTTGCCAACTGGCTCAGCACGCACTGGATTCCCAATGTTTTGTTTTTCCTGATATTCGTTTTCTTTGCCGCTTCGTTTCTGGGTATGTTCGAGATCACCCTGCCAAGCTGGATGATCAACAAAGCCGACAGCAAGGCTGACCGGGGCGGATTTTCTGGAGCTTTCTTTATGGCGTTTACCCTGGTGCTGGTTTCGTTTTCGTGTACCGGACCCATTGTCGGGGCCATTCTGGTAGAATCTGCCGGTGGAAAAGTGCTGGAGCCTATTATCGGGATGTTTGGCTTTTCGCTGGCATTTGCATTGCCGTTCACGCTGTTTGCCTTCTTCCCTTCATGGCTGGCCAATCTGCCGAAATCCGGCGGATGGCTTAATTCGGTGAAGGTGGTGCTGGGTTTTCTGGAACTGGCGCTGGGTTTAAAATTCCTCAGCATTGCCGATCAAACCTACCACTGGGGCATCCTCGACCGCGAAATTTACCTGGCTTTCTGGATCGTGATTTTTGCGCTGATGGGATTCTACCTGTTGGGCAAACTCAAATTCGCCCACGACAGCGACCTGCCTTACATCGGAGTGCCCCGGCTGATGCTCGCGATCATCGTCTTTACCTTTGTGATGTATATGATTCCGGGAATGTTCGGCGCTCCCCTGAAAGCGTTGTCTGGTTACCTGCCTCCGCAGCAAACCCACGATTTCGACCTCAACAACATTATCCGTGAAAATATGAAAACCATTTCCTACCAGGGGGCGGCCCAGCAGCAGAAAAAGGAAATTTGTGAGAAACCCAAATACAGTGAATTCCTGCACCTGCCGCATGGTCTGGAAGGATATTTCGATTACGAGCAGGGGCTGGCCTGTGCCCGCAAACTCAATAAACCCATCTTTATCGACTTCACCGGGCACGGATGTGTGAACTGCCGCGAAATGGAGGCAAACGTGTGGTCCGATCCCGCAGTGCTGCAACGCCTTCGCGATGATTATGTGATCATTGCGCTGTATGTAGACGATAAAACCCGCCTGCCTGAAGAAGATTGGGTGGTGTCGCAGCACGACGGAAAGGTGAAAAAGACCATCGGAAAGAAATATGCCGATTTCCAGATCTCCCGCTTCAACGTAAATGCGCAGCCATATTACGTGCTGCTAGATACCGATGGCGAGCCACTTGTAAAACCGAGGGCATACGATCTTGATGTGGACGAATTTGTGGAGTTCCTCGACCGGGGAGTTGAAGAGTTTAAAGAACGTCAGCAGGAGGAATCGAAAGCCGTACCGTTTAATCCTGCCGCATTGTAGTGCAGAGGAAAAGTTGAACAGAAAAAGGAAAAAGGTGTTGGGTATGACCCGACCTTTTTCCTTTTTTTTATCAAATAACTTTTATACTGATTTCCGATATTTCCGGTAACTTCTTTCCCGAATAGCTTTAAATTTCTATTCCCCTGTGTTCAGCATGCGGTTTCGCTTGTCGAGCAGGGCGTCGATCTCTTCTTCGGAGAGGCCGGGTTTTTGAAGCAGGGCATCGATCTTTTCGATATCGTTGGTCAGGCTTTTCAGGTTTTCCTGTTTTTCCTGGGTGGTTTCAGTGGGTTCTTCCTGTTCGAGGTCATGAAACTCTTCTCCCAGTTCCATCTTCATTTGATCGATAAACTGACGCATCAGCTGCTGAAAAGGTATCCCCATTTGGTTCAGCATTTCTTTGGGAATATTTCCTTTCATCATTTCATAATTGCTGATGATAAAATCCAGGTTTTGAGCCAGGGCAGGGTCGAACTCAGAAAACTGTTCCTTTTCGGTTTTGTTCTTAATTTTTTTAAAGAGCCTGATTAGCTGGTCAAGGTCTTTTTCGAAAGAATCATTGGCTTCACTCATAATATCTTGTGTTTTCCTTTTGCAAATTTAATCAATCGCCGATACGACGATACAGTTGTAACGATCAAAAACTGTGCAAATTGCCATGAAAGTAATTGAGCAGCCACCTGCCAGAAACAGAAAAGCCGTCCGTAAAACGAACAGCTTTTCTGCTTATCAGCTTTTTATCGTTATTCCGACATCAGTTCGGTAAAATACTTGTAAAAGTAGGGTGCCGTTTCGATGCCTTTGTAAAAGTTGAACAGCGGGTAGTTTTCGTTGGGCGAGTGAATGGCGTCCGACTCCAGGCCGAATCCCATCAGGATTGACTTGATGCCCAGGATCTTTTCGAAAGTGGAAATAATCGGAATGCTACCGCCGCTGCGTACCGGAACGGGCTTTTTGCCGAAAGTGGCAGTGTAGGCTTTATCGGCAGCAACGTATGCCTTCATGTCAGTTGGCGAAACGTAGGGATAACCGCCATGCAACGCCTCCACTTTTACTTTCATCGATTTGGGTGCGATGCTTTCGAAATGTTTCTGGAACAGTTCCGAAATCTTTTTGTAATCCTGATCGGGAACCAGGCGCATCGAAATTTTGGCATGTGCCGTCGAAGGGATCACGGTCTTTGCGCCTTCACCGGTATATCCGCCCCAGATGCCGTTTACGTCGAGCGAGGGCCTGATGCCGGTGCGCTCCATGGTGGAGTAGCCTTTTTCGCCATGCACTTCAGCAATATCGATTGATTTTTTGTATTCGTCCAGGTTGAAGGGAGCCTTGGACATTTCCCTGCGCTCCTCTTCCGATACCTCAATCACGTCATCGTAAAATCCGGGGATGGTCACCTTGTTGTTTTCATCCTGCAGCGAGGCGATCATTTTAGCCAGAATATTGATGGGGTTAGCCACGGCGCCTCCATAGAGACCTGAATGAAGGTCGCGGTTGGGTCCGGTTACTTCCACTTCCATGTAGGCCAGCCCGCGCAGCCCGGTGGTGATGGAAGGAATGTCCTGTGCGATCATACTGGTATCCGACACCAAAATCACATCGGCCTTAAGCATTTCCTTGTGTTCTTCACAGAATTTGCCGAGGCTGGGCGAACCGATTTCTTCCTCGCCCTCGATCATGAATTTTACGTTGCAGGGTAATGTATCTGTTTTCACCATCAGCTCGAACGCCTTGGTGTGCATAAATGCCTGGCCTTTATCGTCATCAGCGCCACGAGCCCAGATTTTGCCGTCTTTAACCACCGGCTCGAAAGGCTCGGTATTCCAGAGGTTTTTCGGGTCAACGGGCATCACATCATAGTGGCCGTAAACCAGCACAGTAGGCTTGGAAGGATCGATGATCTTTTCGGCATAAACCACCGGATTGCCCTCCGAAGGCATCACCTCGGCCTTGTCGGCGCCGGCATCCAGGATAAACTTCTTCCATTGTTCGGCAGCCCTTATCATATCCGGCTTGTGTTCTTTGAGCGAGCTGATTGAAGGAATTCTGATCAGTTCGAACAATTCCTCGAGAAACCGATCCTTGTGCTCTTCAATGTAATTCTTTACGTGTTCCATCTTAATTATTTTTTTCAGATTTATATTGTATTGAATTTATTCTCCGGATTCCGGCCTGAGGCGGCCGCTAAATTTATTTAATTTTGGCGTCTTTTTACAAAAAGGCTGTAAAAATATAAAAACCAATCGACATATGACCACAATACGGGTTGCAATTAATGGCTTTGGAAGGATCGGTCGGATTTTCTGCCGTCAAATGCTGAGGAACGACCGGCTGGAACTGGTTGCCGTAAACGATTTAACCGATACGCGCACCCTTAACCACCTGCTGAAATACGATTCGGTGCATCGCAGGTTTCCGGGTACGGTATCGCACAACGAAAGTCACCTGATCATCAACGGCCAAAACGTGAAAGCGCTGAGTATCGAAAATCCGAAGGAACTGCCATGGAAGGAACTCGATATTGATGTGGTGATCGAATCCACAGGCAATTTCGTGAAGAAGGAGCAGGCGGAGATGCACCTGCGTGCCGGGGCGAAAAAAGTGGTGATCTCGGCACCGGCCAAAGGCGAGAGCGACGGGGTGCAATATATCGTTCTGGGTGTGAACGACCACCTGATCGACAAAAACGACCGTATCATCAGCAATTCGTCATGCACCACCAACAATGTGGCGCCGCTCATCATGATTCTCGACGAAAACTGGGGGATTGAAAAAGGTTTCATCACCACCGTTCATTCCTACACCAAGGATCAGCATTTGCTGGATGCCCCACACAAGGATCTGAGGCGCGGACGTGCCGCAGCTTATTCCATTGTGCCTACCACCACTGGTGCTGCCAAGGCGGCTACCAAAATTTTTCCGCACCTGAACAACAATCTCGGGGGTGCCGGCATCCGTGTGCCCGTACCCGACGGATCGCTTACCGACCTCACATGCACACTAAAACAGCCGACCAGCAATGCAGAGATCAATCAAAAATTTAAAGAAGCCGCTGAAGGCAGGTTGAAGGGAATCCTGGAATATACCGAAGATCCGATCGTAAGCATGGATGTGATCGGCAACACCCACTCGGCCATTTTCGATGCGGGACTTACCGCTGTTCTGGGCGAAAAAAACAAGCTTGTAAAGGTGGTGGCCTGGTACGATAATGAAATGGGTTATGCCACCCGACTGGTGGAGTTGGTGGAGAAATTCGTGTAGGTTAGCCTTCAAATTTTTTCAACTCGAATTTTTTACCGTCAAAAACGCCATAGGTAAACCGTGTGAGCCAGTCGCCGAGGTGGATGTAATAGCTGTCGGGAGCAACGGGGTGGATTTTGGCGATATGCCAGTGCCCGAAAATAAAATAGTTGATCGAAGGATCTTCCTGAAGCTTTTCCCTGCAAAAAATCGCCAGCCTCGAATGATCGATGTCTTCAGCCATTTTATTTTCTTTGGCCAGTGCCTGCGGGGTTTCGTTGGCGTAACGGCTGCGTCGCGACCAGTACAGGCCCAGTCTGGTGCCGATGTCGGGGTGAAGCCAGTTGAATAAGAAGCGGTTGATCTTCCGTTCGAAAACATACTTGATGAATTTATAGCCGTGGTCGCCGGGTCCAAGTCCGTCGCCATGCGAAAGGAAAAATCTTTTGCTCCCAAAATCCCTGATCACCGGTTTTCGGTACAGCTTCATCCCGATTTCGTCCTGCAGATAATCGAAAGCCCACATATCGTGATTTCCCCGGAAAAAGTGCATCGGAATGCCGGCATCCACCGTTTCGGCCAGTTTGCCAAACAGGCGCGTGTAGCCTTTCGGTACCACCGTTTTGTACTCGAACCAGAAATCGAACAGGTCGCCCATCAGGAAAATCTCTCCGGCATCTTCGCGGATCACATCCAGCCAGCGCATAAAAAGCTGCTCGCGTGCGGCACTTTTCTCCCGGTCGGGAATGCCGAAATGGAAATCGGATGCAAAGTATATCTTCTTATCAGGATTCAAAACGAGATGCTGTTTTGTTGCATGAGGCAAATGTACGCAAAAGATTTTTTGATGGGAAAATGGCAGGTGTCAAACGCTAATCCGTTAAAGCAATTTCGATGTCCGAAAAATCGCCTGATTTCATCATGATCCGGCCCTCCTCATCGATCAGGTAATAATACGGCAGTTGTTCGGGAACGTTGTAAAGTTTAACCACGGGTGAATGTAAACCGCGGGTATCGATCACATTGATCCAGGGTGTATTTTCCACCTCCAGGGCAGTTTCCCAGAATTTGCGGTTGTGGTCGAGCGAAACGGCATAAATCGCAAACTCAAGGGCTTGTTGTTTTCCCAGGAGGTTTTTTAATTGTTGAAGGTCGGCACGGCTTTCGGGCGAATAGGATGCCCAGAAAAAAATCAGCACCTTGCGGCCTATCAAATCCGACAGGGAGGTTTTTTGATTCTGCACATTTTGCAGGGAGATTGCCGGGGCCGTTTTGCCGGGCGAAAGCCGTTCTTCGGCTTCCTGCTGTTCCCGGTGCATTTCACTTAGTAATTCCATCCGCTCGTGAAACAGGTTGACGTGGCTGTTTTCGGGATATTTTTTATATAGCAGGTCGTCGATCATCGTCATAAGTTCATAATCCGTTTCCGCATCGATCATTTTCTCTCCGCCAAAGCGCTGATTCAGGATCAGTAAGGCAGCAAACGAGCCGGGGTGATTTTCCAGGAATTCCCGGGTGAATTTTTTTTGATCTGCAATGAGAGAATCCAGGATCTGATCGAGCCGCATTTTTTGCTCATAAAAATTATCAGCATCCTGAATCCCGATAAACACCTTGCTCAACGAATCCAGCACCTTTTCATTCTTCGACAGATAGCCGAAATAGTCCTTCAGGATTACCGCATCAGGATTTCCTGAGATTTCCCAATGAAAAGAAAAATCTGATGAATCGGTGGTGATGATCAGATTGTCGCCGGGAGCAGCCACCAGCGGCAGCCTTTGATTGATTCCGCGCATCAGCAGGTAAAAGCTGGTTTCGGTATTTCTGATGGTAAAATCGAAACTGCCTTTTTCGTCTAAAAACAACGAATCCAGGGCCATAACCCCGTTTACGGCCATTTCGGCAACCACGATTTTGCTGCCTGCACCATCGCCCACCGTACCTGAAACCTTAATCTTTCCTGCATCCTGTTGTTGACCGCATGAGGCGAAAATCATCATCAGAATTAAAAGCTTAAAAATCGTGCTATACATGTTCATTGGTGTTTGGGTTAGGATAACGTGAAAGTGGCCTTGTTCGTGTTTTTAGTAAAAACGAAATGCATGGTATACACATGTGGAATATTTTACTCATAAAAGTGTGGAGATATAAAATGATGAAATATCGGGTTTTGGCTCCTGCTTTCAGCATAGTTTTGTAAAGCTTCTGAAAGATAAGCTTTTGAACAACCCTGTGGAAACTTGGCACGAATTTTTAGCCCTGTATGGCAATAAAATTTAAAATAAGGAGAAGTTATGAATAAGTTAAAAGTAAAAGGAAAATGGAACGAAGTTAAAGGTAAACTTAAGCAAAAGTATGGTCAACTCAGCGATGACGACCTGACTTATGTTGAAGGAAAAGAAGACGAACTGCTCGGCAGGCTTCAGCAAAAAACAGGTAAGACGAAAGAAGAGCTTGCTGACGAAATCAACAAAATGTAGTTGAGGGTACTTCCAGACTAGCCCGCAAACCAAGTTAAAAAACAACCGTTACCACAACTATTGAATGCTTTATTAGAAAAACAACCATGATTTAGTCTTTCAACCTAAATTTCTTAATTATGAAAAGTAGTAGAATTTGGATAGCCATCCTTAGTATATTGTTCATTGGGTTTTCCTTTTCCTGCAATCAGCAGCAGCGAAACGGGGATGAAGCCTTTGACGACCTGAAAAGGGAACTTGAAGAAGTAGGAAATGAAATCGAGGCATTATTCGAGGAAGATGAAGAAAACTTTGAATCTAATGCCGAAGAGGCCGTGAATGACCTCCAACGAAAGATCGACAAATACAGAACCGATCTTCAGCAACGGGAGGAAGATCTTGACCAGGAAACCAGGCAGACGCTTGACAACCTGGAATACAAGGCCGATGAATTGGAGGCAGAGCTGGAAGAATATGGTAATCGTGCCGAGGGATACGGGCAGCAAATGAAAACAGATATCGAGGTAGGTTTCAGGGATCTGAAGGCCGATATCGACAATTTTGTTGACAGAAATTATGAATAATCCTAATTCCGGTTCTTGCCGGCCCATATATACTGGTGGTTGTACTGAGGGATCTCACTTCGGGGCAACCACCCTTTTTTTCCGCCTCGATGAGGCGATTATTCAATTGGATAATAAACTTTACTAAAAACGGAGGAATTATTATGTTACGTTGGGTCATTATCTTTTTTATCATTGCTGTAGTTGCTGCTATCTTTGGATTTGGAGGAATTGCCGCAGGTGCAGCAGCCATTGCTGAAATTCTTTTCTACATCTTTTTGGTGTTATTTATTATCGCTTTGATAGCGGGACTTGTCAGAGGTTTCAAATAATCATTAAATTTTTTCAGTATGGCAAGCATGCTTTAGCCATTAAAGTTGTACTTTTCAGGCAAATTTTAAAGCATGTTGAAAATTGCAGGATTGTTCCTTTTCTTATATTTGATGCCGGGTGCCCGGCTGGTTATGGCACAACAATATCTTGTGCTTGAAAAAGCAGGCACCACCAGGAATTTCAAATACCAAACCAGGAACACGATCATGCTGCAATTAAAAAATTCCGATTCCTGGATTGCCGGTGATATTACCGAAATCCGGGATTCGGCTATTATAATCGATCATTTCATCGAGATCGATCTCCACAATATAGCCGTTGTGCGTCGCAGCAGCGGTTTCCTGAAAGCCCTTTCCAATTTGTTTTTTCTACGGGGAGGGGCAGCCTATTTGCTGATCGCAGGTACAAACCGTACCATCAACCACGAGTATCCGGTTGTAGACACATCTACCATGATCGTCAGCGGCAGCCTGATGGCCGCCGGACTGCTGATAAAGCCACTCATCAGAAGGGATTTCCTTTTGGGTGAAAAGTGGCGTCTGAAGATTCTGGATTTCAGTGTGTTTGAATAATCCCCCGGCTATATCTTTTTAAACATGCCCCTGAGCATGGTAGCCATCTGCGGTTCAGCGCGGCTGGCGGCCTCAATTACCGCCTCATGGGTAATGTATTCGATTTTGCCAGCTACACCCAGGTCGGAAATTACGGCCACTGCAAAGCACGAAAGCCCCATGTGCCGGGCTACAATAGCTTCGGGAACCGTAGACATGCCAACGGCATCGGCGCCGATTTTGTGCAGGTAGCTGTATTCGGCGGGAGTTTCGTAATTGGGCCCTGTAACGGCGGCATAAACCCCCACCCGGTAGTTCAGCCTGTGTTCCCTCGAAACCTCCACGGCCAGATCGATCAGCTTGCGGTTGTATACCTCGCTCATGTCAGGGAAACGTGGCCCGAGCCTGTCGTCGTTGATGCCCGTCAGCGGGTTTTGATTGGTGAGGTTGATATGATCTTCAATGATCATCAGGTCGCCGATTTTATATTCCGGATTGGTTCCGCCACTGGCATTCGAAAGGAACAGGTGGTCAATACCCAGATATTTCATCACACGAATCGGAAAGGTAACCTGCTGCATGGAGTAGCCTTCATAAAAATGAAATCTTCCCTGCAGGGCTACAATCTTTTTTCCGTTCACTTCACCCAGGATCAGGCGCCCCTTGTGGCCTTTCACCGTCGAAAGCGGAAAATTGGGAATTTCACTATACGGGATGGTATCGGCAATGGCAATTTCATTGCTGAAGTTTCCGAGTCCGGTACCCAATACAATTCCAATTTCAGGTTTTATTTCAGTGCGCTTAAGAATGTAATCAGTTGTTTCTTGAATTTTCTCGTACATATTCCAATATTTGTTCTTTGTATTCTTTTCGGTATTCCAAATGCATTTTTACTTCGATGGGGATATAAAAAACCGGCAGATCGGCAATGATGGGTGAAATCTGCGGATAACTCAGCCGCATGGCATCCTTTTCGGTGGTTACGATAATCTTGTTTTTGGTAAAGATGCTTTCAAATTTCTGCCTGATTTTTTTAAGATCCTTTTCAGAATATTTATGATGATCGCCGAAGCGGATTTTATCGAGATGATTGGTAAGTTTCATCACATGCTCTACCAGCGGGTACATATTGGCAATGCCTGCAAAGAGCAGAATGGAGCTGATTTTGTCGGGCAGTTCCGGGTTCTGTTGTCCGGGGAGTGGGATCAGATTGCCGTATTTGAGATAAGAAAAATAGAGCGACTGATGGGGTTTGGGTTTGATGAGCCCGGTAATTCTCCGAACGGTGATCGGTGACAGGATGGGAGCTGTTTTGGTAACAATGATGATATCCGCACGCCGAGCGCCTATGCGGAATTCCCTCAAACTGCCTACAGGCAGCGGATAATCCTCGGGATACAGCTTGTGAAAATCGGTAAGAAGGATCGACAGGCCGGGCCTGATGCGGCGGTGCTGGAAGGCATCATCGAGAATAACCACCTCGGGGGGCGGTTTTTGTTTCAACAGTTCCTTTACGCCATGCACCCTGTTTTCATCCACGGCTACAGTGAGTTTGTTGAATTTTTGCCTGATTTGCAATGGTTCGTCTCCAACTTCTTCGGTAGTGGAATTGGCAGTTGCCAGCCTGTAGCCGCTTGTGGACCTTCGATAGCCACGGCTCAGGGTAGCCAGCCTGTAATCGGCTTGCAGCAACCGGACCAGGTATTCAACATGTGGCGTTTTTCCGGTGCCGCCTGTGGAAAGATTGCCTACCGAAATAACCGGCAGGTTGAATGACACAGATTTTAGTATTCCCCAATCGTACAGCTTATTACGAACATACATTACCAGTCCGTATAGCAATGCAAAGGGATAAAGTAAAAACAATAATACGTTCACATTAACAGTACTTATATGATCATCAGGATCAGTTTATTTTCAAACATCTGTCATTAGTATCGCAAAAATGAGTTTTTTTTGTGTATAATAGTAATAAAACACCGATTATTTTTGGGAAACATCAAGATCCTTCTTCAAATTATCCGTTAAAATTGTTACAAAATTAACCAGCGGCCTTCGCGCCATCATTTCGATCAGCGGATTTACTTGGGTTAAAATTTCAAAATATCCTTGTGGTTCCTGATGTTCCGGATTACTGTAATGAAAAACCAGGGTGAACGCTACTTTTGACTGAGGGGTTGATCTAAACGTGAAACGATGTGGCTCTTCGAAGGTGCTTTTTTGCATGGAAAGTTTACCGAGATTTTTTATGAAAAAGCTACAGGTTTGGCCGTCGGACTCCCAGTTTTCGATTTGTTCGGGCATGATCAGCCTGAAATTTTCGATCTTTTGGAAGAATGCGCTCACTTTATCCGGTGAAGCATTCATATTGCGGGTTTCGCTTACGAAACTTGTCATATTAGCAGTCCTGTTTATTTACCCCAGCTTTCAGGGTTGAGTCTCCATTTTTTAAGTTCCGGCAAATTGTCCTCGCGGATATAATCATCTTTAGCTGCCTGTTCGAGCAGGTACTCGTAGTTCGACAATGCATAGGTGTCGCAGTTGGATTTGCTGAACTTTTGATCGGCCACTTCGAAACCATAGGTAAATATCGCCAGCAGGCCTTTTACGTGTGCACCTCTATCGCGCATTGCCTGTACAGCTTTAAAACTGCTTCCGCCCGTCGATACCAGATCCTCTATCATGATCACGCTCTGCCCCGATTCCACCAGGCCCTCCACCTGATTGCTCAGGCCGTGATCTTTTTTGGAGCTGCGCACGTAGGCAAAAGGCAATCCCAGATCCTGTGCCACCAATGTGCCATGGGGGATGCCTCCCGTTGCTACGCCGGCAATCAGGTCGATATCGCCGAAGTCGTCGGTAATAATTTTGACGAACTGCTGCCGGATGTAGGTACGGATAGAAGGAAATGAAAGGGTGATGCGGTTATCGCAATAAATCGGCGATTTCCATCCCGAGGCCCAGGTGAAGGGCTTTTTCGGCTCGATCTTTATCGCCTTGATCTGTAGCAGGAATTCTGCCATTTTCAAGGCTGTTTCTTCACGAACAATCATAACTGGATATTTTACAGGGTTCTAAATGCTACACTTTGTACTCGTATTTTATCTCGTCCAACGTTTGGTTGGCTTTTACAATTTTTTCCTTCAGGTTTTCTTTAAAACTTTTCACTTTTTCACTCAGTTCTTCATCGCCGGCGGCAAGTATTTGTGCAGCGAGTATGGCTGCGTTTCCGGCGCCGTTGATGGCAACGGTTGCCACGGGAATGCCGGGAGGCATCTGCACGATGGCCAGCAGTGCATCAAGTCCGTCGAGGCTGGCTTTTATCGGCACCCCAATCACAGGTACATGAGTCATGGCAGCAATCACACCCGGCAGATGAGCTGCCATACCGGCGGCGGCAATGATCACACGGATGCCACGGTCGTATGCCGTACGGGCAAATTCCTCAACTTTCTCAGGCGTACGGTGCGCCGAAAGGGCATTCATTTCAAAG
>JBKHBQ010000262.1:0-5483 GCA_046542305.1 Bacteroidales bacterium | reverse complement strand
AACAAGCACCATCAACCTGTTTCTCAGCGGGGGCGTAGACATTATGTGTGCAATGTGGTACAACGAATACAACCAGATCTATCTGGCCGGGATCGATTACGAAGACCTGAATGCGTATTTCTTTTTCGATTACGGATTGAATTTTCCGGAAGACGGAGTATATTGCCATGCATCGTTTTATAAGCAAAACAGGGAAGCCTGCCGCAATTTTGTGAAAGCCACCCTGGAAGGTTGGCAATATGCTTTCGGGCATAAGGAGGAGGCCCTTGCCGAAACGCTGAAATGGATGAAATACCGGAATATCCCCGCCAATGCCGCCCACCAGCGGTGGATGCTCAACATCATGGAAAAGGTTTATACCCAAGAGGACGGAAGCCTCGATGCCCTGCTCAACCGCAAGGATTTTATACACACCGGCGAGGTACTCCTCGAATCAGGCTCCATCAATGAGATACCGGATTTTGATCAATTCAACAAAACAAAGTAAACAAGATGTTCAGGAATAAAGGAATCGCCTTTAAACTCAGGCTATACATCCTGAGTGTGGTGCTGCTGATCTTCGCGGCCATCATGTACATCGATTATCAGACTTCGCGCCGGACAGTGATCAGCACGGTAAGGGACAATGCCGGTTACCAGGCGTTGTCCACCGTTAAAACCATCGAAAATGTTCTGAAGGCAGCCGGCAAAATCCCTGAAAACCTGGCCCCGATCCTTGCAGATACCGATTACAGCGAAAAACAAATCAGGCATTTTTTGAAACCTATCGTTGGGCAAAACCCGGAGGTGTTTGGCGCGTGCGTAGCCTACGAGCCCTACAGCCAAAACTCCGGCAGGTACTTTTTTGCACCTTATTATTATAAGGATGGCGATTCGGTTTCGTACAAGGTGCTTGGCGATGAACAGTACATCTACTTTTATCTCGACTGGTATCAGATCCCGCGTACGCTCGACCGCCCGGTTTGGTCCGAACCGTATTTCGACGAAAACGGCGGCAACATCATTATGTCAACCTATTCCGTTCCGTTTTACAGAACTGTTGGCAGGCAAAGGGAAATTCACGGCATCACCACCATCGACATCGACCTGAGCTGGCTGAGCAGTGTCATGGATTCCATTCGTCTGGTGAAGGGCGGTTACGCATTTCTCATTTCCCGGCAGGGTACTTTTCTTACGCATCCCGTCGATTCGCTGGTGATGAACGAAAGTATTTTTTCGGTGGCCGAGGAAACCGGCGATGCCGAACTGCGGGAAATCGGGCAGCGGATGATCCGCGGCGAAACCGCTTTTATAAAATATAATCCCTTTAACTACCACGGAGAAGCCTGGTTGTATTATACCCGCCTGCCTGAAAGCGAATGGTCGCTGGCAATTATCTTTCCTGAAGATGAATTGCTGGCCGGCCTGCACGACCTTTACAGCAACCTGCTTATTCTCGGAATTGCCGGGTTTTTGTTGCTCTTTGTCATGATCACGGTTATTTCGAAGCACATTACACGGCCGCTGGAGCGACTGGCCACAATTTCAGAAGAAATCGGCTCCGGAAATTTCGACGTGGCGCTTCCACCGGTAAACCGGCAGGACGAGATCGGCAGGCTGACGCACTCCTTTGAACTAATGAAGCAGGAGCTGAAAACGTATATCCGGAACCTGCAGGAAACCACTGCCGCAAAAAAGAAGATAGAAAGTGAACTCAAGATCGCCCACGACATCCAGCAGGGCATCATTCCCAAAATATTTCCGCCCTTCCCCGAGCGGGAGGACGTAGACCTTTATGCAGTGCTCGATCCCGCCAAGGAAGTGGGCGGCGACCTTTACGACTTTTTCTTTGTGGACGATACGCATTTGATCTTCGCCATCGGTGATGTGTCGGGCAAAGGCGTACCGGCCTCGCTGTTTATGGCCATCACCCGCACGTTGCTACGTGCCAAGGCTGCGCCGGGCAAGGAGGCCGCTCAGATTGTGTCGGATATCAACCGGGAACTCTGCATCGACAACGATAATGCAATGTTCGTTACCTTCTTCCTGGGTGTGCTCGACCTGGTGAGCGGCGAAGTGGACTACTGCAATGCCGGGCATAATTATCCTTACCTGATGCGCGAGCAGTGCAGGGTGGATCAGATTGCCGAAACACATGGCACACCGCTGGGATTGTTCGAGGATATCGAATACAAATCCGGCCGGATCACCCTGCAACGAGCCGATGCCATGGTGCTTTACACCGACGGCATCCCCGAAGCCATGGATAAGGAAGGCAAACTTTACAGCGACGAGCGGCTGGAAAAGCTGCTGCAGGATTTGGGCTGCGAAAAAACCCCGGAAAGCATCACCCGCAAGATGGTTGAATCGGCAAAAGATTTTGCCCTGGGAGCCGAAAGATCAGACGATATTACTATCTTAGTGCTCACATATTATCTAAATAAAGCTGTGGATAAACAGGAAAAGCAGCTCGATATTAAAAGCCGCATTGCGGAGATCGCCCGTGTGGAAGCTTTTACGGAGGTCTTGGCCGACGAATGGAACATCGGAATGGCCGACATGCACAAAATCAACCTGGTGCTCGAGGAGGTGGTGTCGAATATCATCAACTACGGATATGAAGACACATCGGAGCACCGCATCCACATCACCGCATCATTTGACACGCATACCGTCAGGATTACCGTAAACGATGATGCCCGCGCCTTCAATCCATTGGAGCACGAAGATCCCGAAACCGAAAACGTACCGCTCGAAGAACGCGAAGTGGGCGGTCTGGGAATTTTCTTCGTTAAAAAGATGATGGACCGCGTAAGTTACCGGCGCGAAGGCGGGCACAATATCCTGATCATGGAAAAGGAAATCAGCACAGAGGCATAGGCATGGCTATCTACATCAATCACCGTAATCCTACATCAGCAGAAATGGATAAGCAGATCCTGGAACTGGAAAAGGTGCCCGGGGTATGCCTGTTTATCGACCTGATCAATTCTACCGGCGACAAATACCGCGACGACCGAAATACCTGGATCAAAAAGGTGAACAACACCTTTAATTTCATTTCGGTCATCAACCAGTTTCCCAACTACGTGGTGAAGGGCATCGGCGACGAAATGATGCTCTACCTGCCCGATTGCGAACTGAAAACCAACCATGCCTTCGATGATTACCTGTCGCTGCTCAGCGAAATCTACGCCACCATGGACACGCTCATCCATCATCCGCTCAAGGAACTGTTTTACGAATGCAAGGTGGGCATCCACTACTGCACAGACGTTTACAACATCACCTTTTTCGAAGGGGTGAACGATTACTACGGCAAGGATATCGACAGCGCCGCCCGGCTGATGCAAAAAGCCCGCGGCAACCGCATCGTGATGAGCGAAGCCTTTTACCGCAAGGTGCTGGAAGATGTAAAACACAAAAACCTCGATCCCGCCGACACCGTCATTTCCCAGGCATCACAAATCTATATCGAAGATTTTAAGGGCGTACCGGAGCCGTTTGAGTTTCGGGTGGTGAGGTTGAGGTGAGCCTCTGAATTTTTTAAAAAAAAATGAAAAATCCTAAACCCGCGGCTTCTTTTTCTGTTATCTATCCTTGATAATGAATAACTGACAGTGAACCGGTAAGTTGCGCTGATCGGTTAACAAATCAATCGGAAAAATAACTTAACAAAAAAAGCCTATGAGAACGAATCTGAGAATTTTGTTTGTATTAATGCTGGGCATGGCCGTGGTGTCGTGCCAGGACATGAACCGCTCGGCGGAGCAGGATGTGGCACAACAGGAAAAGGTCGGTACGGTGCTGACTTCGGAAGAACAGAAAGCATTGACACCCGATGACGTGCTGAACAACCTGAAGGAAGGCAACGAAAGGTATGTGGCCGACGATATCACCCCGCGCGACCTGCCCAGTCAGGTAAAAGCCACTACGGGCGGACAGTTCCCGCAGGCCGTGGTGCTTTCCTGCATCGACAGCCGCGTGCCGGTGGAGTACGTCCTCGACCAGGGCGTGGGTGATATCTTCGTGGCCCGTGTGGCCGGAAACTTCGTGAACCAGGACATCATCGGAAGCATGGAATACGGCTGCAAGGTAGCCGGCTCAAAGCTCATCGTGGTGCTCGGCCATGAAAGCTGCGGCGCCGTTAAGGCCGCCATCGACAACGTGGAACTGGGCAACATCACGCCCATGCTGGCCAACATCAAGCCGGCCGTGCAGAAATCGCAGGATTTTGAAGGGGAGAAAACTTCGAAAAACCACGATTTTGTGACCCATGTCTGCAAAAACAACGTGCACCTCACCATCGAGGACATCCGCGAACGGAGCCCCATCCTTAAAGAAATGGAAGATAACGGTGAAATCAGGATCGTGGGCGCTTTTTACGAAATGGACTCCGGCAAGGTTGTTTTCCTGTAGATAATCATTACTCCGGAAAAAATCAGCGCCCTGTTGTACATGAACGCCTCAGGGCGTTTTTTTATTCGCAGGAAATTCATCCGCATTTGTCCGCCTCGCGAAATATTTACATTTTTGACATCTCCGGATATGCCGGGAACATAAACAACTTTATTGAGCAAAATACATGGCTGAACAAAACAACAATTTCAATAAAACCACCCGACGGACCATCCTTGGATTCCATGTGACGCTTTCTGCGCTATGGGCCGGTGCAGGGCTGTCGATGCTGATCCTGATGTTTTTCAAAAACCCTGGAAACGCATCTGAACTGCTGGCATACAGTTGGGCAGTAAAACTGATCGACGATTATGTGATTATTGGTTCCGCCATGGGTTCATTGCTGACGGGGCTTTTGCTTTCCTGGAAAACACCCTGGGGATTCTTCAGGTACTGGTGGGTGGCTATCAAACTGGTGATCACCCTGATGATGGTGCTGGCAGGAAGTTTTTTTCTCGGACCGTGGACCAACAAATCCGTTGCGCTGGTAGCCGCCGCCGGCATGGATGTGCTGCACAATCAGCAGTACCTGTTCTTTCAGCAGGCATCGAAGGTAGTGGGGATTTTGCAGTTCCTGCTGGTGGTTGCGTTGATTTTTGTGTCCGTGATCAAACCATTTAAAACCATCAAACCAATGGCAAAATGAATGCAGCCGTAAATATCCTTGTCACCGGGGCCACCGGAAATACCGGGCGGGAGGTGATTCGCTACCTGATACGTAATCCTGATGTGCAGGTGGTTGCCGGTGTGCGGAATGTGGAAAAAGCGCGCAGGCAATTTCCTGAAGCGGACCGGCTGCAATTTGTTCGGTTCGATTTTGAGGATACCCGGAGCTTTCCTGGAGCTTTGCAGGGTGTACACCGTGTGTTTTTGTTGCGGCCGCCGCACATTTCGGATGTGGAAAAGTATTTCAGGCCGCTCATCGGTGCAATTTCTGCGGCCGGAATCCGTGAGGTGATGTTTCTGTCGGTGCAGGGCGCCGGACGTTCAAAGGTCATCCCGCACAACAAGATCGAGCGCCTGATCCGCGATGCCGGCCCCGAATA
>JBKHBQ010000261.1:0-5541 GCA_046542305.1 Bacteroidales bacterium | reverse complement strand
CGGGCAGGGGCTGTCAGCGGTTGGTGGTTCTTTTTCGCATGCGTTTGGGGCCGTACCAAAGCCAGAATCCTGTGATGGTAAAGGTCAGTAAGGCAAATCCCATCACAGACGTGTACGCGAGTTTGATGTAACCCCCTGTGGTCGCGAAATAATGGTCCAGTATTGAACCATCGTGAATATTCTCGATAAGATCGGACCGTCGTTTTTCTATCTGTAAAAGTTCTCCTGTGGCGCCGTCGAGCTGGATGCCCCAAAAGTGGTGTGCGAAAACAAACTTTACCACCCCTTTGTCCTTGCGGATATCGATTCTGTCAATTTCAGGCGACAGGTCGGCGGAAACGGAATCGTGTAGTATTTTACAGGCGTTGGTGTGTAAGCTGTCGAGCGGCAGCCAGTGCTTTAAATCTGTTGAAGTTCCCTGGCGGGATTCCGGCAGCAGGAGTCCGCCGCTGTGTTTTTTCCAACCCAGCAATAGTCCTGTTACTGAAATGAAAAAGAAAAACACAAATAACATTGCACCTGTAGTTCTGTGAATTTTTCTGAAAGTACGTATCAGTTTTGCCTGTCTGCGTCTCTTATTCTTCTCTGTCATACTTAGTTTGTGTGTCGTCTCATTACATGACTGCCAACGTGTGTTGCCCGTCGTTTTCTACGACCTTAATCAACAAAGGTCTGTATTTACAAGGGTAATACTTAAAATGCTTTTGAGCAAGTTTTTTTTTTTGGAAATTCCAAAAACAGACCTGGAACCTTTTCAAATCTTTTCAACAGGAAATGTTGTCAATTTCCGTTGCGGCACAGCGCTTTGGTGTAGTCGACCAAAAGTATTTCAAAAAAAACAAATCGTGCAATACATGGATGATAATAGCATCGGGCATGTGGAATGATGGATAAAATTCAGGTAGGCGGAAGTAGTCCATGGCAGGTTTCCTTATCCATCTTCCGCAATTTCGCAGTACCAACACCGGTACGTCACCGTGTTTCACCGAAGCTGTACCGAAGATGATACGGCGTTGGTATAGGGAAGGTACCTTTAAACAGATGTCGATGGCGGTTGCTTAACAGCAGGGGTTCATACCCGGCATTTCATCGTGCAATGAAGCATTGATATCATTGAATGACGCCTCGGACAAGCAACGTTATTGACAGGGCAAAACCGGCGATTCGCTCCGGGTGATTTTCTGGGTTGCCAGGCTTTCTATAAATATTTCCGGTTCGCTGCACCTGCCATTACGTTCGGTTGCAACAAATTCTATTGTTATCGTGGCTACGCCGCTTACCGGTGCCGGTATTTAAAAAGCACAGAGACTGTCTTTCACGAACAGCCTCTTCTCATATCCCCGCATTTCCAGTTTGGTTATTCCGCCAGATTCCTTTTCCTGTCCCGCCTGTCGGCGAGGTAAAAGTCATACACCTTCTTCCTGCCATACGCCACGCCCAGCGCGATCAGCACCAGCAGGCCGCTGCCGGAATGACACCTCCTCTAACGTGAGCCTTAACACCGCCGGATTTATTGCCGGCGTTACATCCTATTGTTTTTTAATCCCGGAGGCAACGGATACTTAAGCCACCTGTCTTTGTTGAGTATGAGCCATACACGACTCCGTCATTGTAACTCAGGACTTGTTTCCAGGCGAAGACTGAGGAATATTCCGAGAAAGACCACCAAGTACAATATTTTCCAACTCCACCGAACTCACCGGAATAAGTGCGGTATCCACCCGGAAGGCCTGACAGTCCGTAATCGTCAGTACCCCAGAAGTCACTGTTTTCATTCCATCTCGGATGTTCCATTGTGTTACAATCACCACCCACCGGCGAGTTGACCTGCCGGCATGATTTGAGTTCATTTCCATGAGGTGGTCCTGCACCTCCAATGTAGGCGAATAAATCTTCCCAATCGTCATTGGTCGGTACATGCCAGCCGGAGGGGCAAATTCCGTCGGGATCAACTGCTGCATACCAGTTGTACAAAGCACCATAGCTTACCTTCCAACTCATATCGTTATCAAACCATACATAAGCGCCTGAAGTAAGATTTACCCAATCGTTGTCATCTGTTACATTTGGAATGGGAGTGCCGTTGCTGTAAGTGGTTGTTTTCAGGTTTTCTTTCATCCAGCATTGTGTACCAATCAATACCGTGTTGTACACGTTGCCATCGATGTCAGTGATGGTAGGCATGCCAGGGCAGGGAATCCCGGTGCCGCCACCCTGGGTCACGGTAATATAGTCCGCCTTTATCTCCGTATCGGAGCCGTAGCTGTTGGTTACGGTCAGTTGCACAGTATAGCTGCCCGCATTTTGATAAATATGTTCCGGGTTTTGCTGTGTGCTGGTGTTGCCATCGCCAAAGTTCCATTGCCAGGCAGCAGGATTGTTGGCAGATAGATCAGAAAAGGACACGGTTAAAGGCGCATCGCCGCTGACAGGAATGGCGGAAAAATCAGAAACCGGGGCAGATTGATTATCCCTGAGACAACGGACGTTAAAACCAAACTGCTTAGAAGTGAAGTTCTCGTAGACGATTCCCTGATTAGAAAACAAGGAGCGGAACCAGCCCTCGTTTGAGGAGTGCTCCGCAGAAGTCCACCAATAACCGAAGTCGCCCATGAAGCTATATAAACCACTGCTGAGGCGATAGCCGTCCGGAAGACCTGAGAACCCGTAATCATCCGTACCATGATGAGCATTGTGCTGATTCCATCGCGGATGTTCGTTCGTGTTGCAACCGACACCCAATGGAGAATTTACCTGTCTGCAGGATTTTAATTCATTGCCATGGGGTGCATTCATTCCGCCAATAAAATCTGTTAAACTGGTCCATTCATCATGTGTTGGCACATGCCAACCTGTTGGACAAAGGCCGTTTGCATCAATAGTGGCAAACCAGTTGTATAAGGCGCCATAGGCATCTTTCCAGGAGATATCGTTATCATACCACGCATAGGCACCAGTAGTCAGGTTTTCCCATTCACTATTGCCGGTAACATTTGGAATGGCGGTGCCATTGCTGTAGGTGGTGGTTTTCAGGTTTTCTTTCATCCAGCATTGCGAGCCGATCATTATAGTATTGTACTCATTGCCGTCTATGTCGGTAACGATTGGCATACCGGGGCAGGGCGAACCGCCGCTGCCAAATTGAAATGTGTAGGTTTGATCACCGGTAGGCGAATCGATAATGGTGCGCTCACCAAGTACTGAGGATGCTGTAAATTGAAGCTGATCTCCCTGAGCGAATAAAAAATTATTCAGGTTTTTTCCTGACTTATGCCCTTCCGATCCGCTGTGCCGGTCCGCGTATTCCAGTTCGCAAATCTCCGCAGCGTAAGCATTGGATGGGGAATTCAACATTTTTATCGTCATGCTTTGTTTCGCTGTCAGCGCAGTAAGGAAATACATACTTTCCCTGCCCGGCAAAAATGAAAAAGAATGACTCCCCGGCTGTAACCGGTATTCGTGGTGAATTAATTGCCTGCCCATCCGATTGCTTACGATAATCAGAACATTTTCCTTTTCAGACAAGTAGAGGCTTATGTTCGTTTTGCCTTCCATTGGATTGGGATAGTTTTGGCTGAGTGAAAAACCACTGCCACCATCGTTTACTTCGCCGATTGCTGTCAGATAATTCAGCACAAGCACGGTATCAGGTGCAAAAAGTATGGTGTCGCCGCCCTGGGTTAAATTCTCAATCAATATGCTGTTCAGCGGAACGGAGTGGCCATTGTTGTCGCCGGTGAAGGTTATAGTTATTGTGGGTTTCTGGGTATAAGCGCCCAACATTGCACCAATCATTAAAGTGGTAAGTAAAATTCTTGTTTTCATTTTATTTATTTTTGATGATTTATTATGATCACATATACATGCTTTCATTCAATTGTGTTACACCGGACGCGGTGATGCTTACAGGTTTTAATTCTTAACACATCAGTAGGTTTTGCCAAGGTTCTCATTTTTACGGCCTTTTAATGCAATAAAAATAGGAAATATTTTAAACCAATCCAAGAAATATCAGCATTTAAGATTGCTGTTAAAAGAATAATTGAAGGATCTGAACTAAGAATTGAACACCGTTATCATATCGATTTTCACCTGTGGTTACCCACAAACCCTATAACCCCCGTGCATAGTGAAGTGGGCGGAATTTTGATCATCCGGGAGAATTTCCTTCGCGTTTCCAGCCCACCTGATGATTAAAACGATTCTTTCATCCGCACCACCGCCTCGAGGTACATGGTCAGCGGGTACATTTCTTCGTCGTACCAGAGAGAAGCGAAATACAGTCCGATGGGTGAAGGCTTTAGCGGTTGCTGATGGAGCCAGCGCACGGCATTTGCACAGGCATCCCGGGGGCTGTTGCCGGCGAGTGCTGCTACGGCCAGGGAAGTTTCTTCGATGGTGCCGGGAATGTGCTGATCGCCGCCCCAACTGCCATCGGGGTTCTGCACGGAAAGGAGAAACTTCCTGCCGCCCTCCGTCATGTGTTGGATTGCGGCTTTCTGTGAAGTATTCAGCCAGCGGTGTGCTTCGATATCGCGCAGGTAAGCCGCCACCCGGGCGGTGCCGTATACGGGATTGTGATGGTTTTCGGTATATTGATTTCCGAACCACAGCGGAAGCCAACTTCCGTCGGTGCGCTGATTTCCGGCCAGGTAGTTCAGGGCCTTGTTGAAGGCGCTATGGTGTTTCGGGGTAGCTGATCGTGGGAAGTTATGGATAAAAGCCGACAGTGCCAGCAGGAAATGCCCGGTAAGGTCGGCGCAGCTTTCGTCGAAGGGCAGTTTTCCCCAGCCACGTGAGAATGTGGGAATGCCGCCGTCGCGGTTTTGCAGCCGGATCATCCAGCCGATTCCCTCCGATACGGGCTTCAGGGCTTCCTCAGATGGTAAAAGTTTCAGCAGGGCAAGGATGGCTCCGGGCGTATCGTCGCCGTCGGGCACGGAACCCGAATAGTTCGTCCAGCCCCACCCGCCGGGGCTGGTGCCGTTAAACGGGTGAACGGATTTATTCTGCACGGAAAGCAAATGCCGTGCAATCTTCCGGCGCTCCTCCCGGCTCAGCACATCCTCAATTTTGCTGCCCAGGGCTTTTACCGACAGCGTGGTCACCCAGGTTGAAAGATCCACATCGATGGGCCAGCTCCCGTCGGGGCGCCGGGAACGCAAAAGAAATCCGATTCCCTGTTGAACCACCTCTGAATCACCGAAGCCGGATTTGATCAGGCTCAGGCAAACAAAGGCCGTGAGCGGGATGGCCTCAAGAAAACCGCCGCTTTCGGGCATGATTGTTTCGAGCTTTCTCATGGCCCGCGGAATTAAAGCTTCACGGATGCCTCTTACGTGCCGGGATGTGGTTTTGTGGCGGTGAATCACAATGCCCACGGCAATCAGCGCGGGCACGGCATAACTTACCACGCTCAGGTTTAAGAACCGGTAAAATCTTCGCGGCAGCAACGCCAGCTCAAAAGGCAGCTGCGGGATACGCGAAAATGCCCGCTCCCCCCCCACCCCGCAAACCCGTTTGCGCCCTCCCCCCTTTCAT
>JBKHBQ010000260.1:0-5548 GCA_046542305.1 Bacteroidales bacterium | reverse complement strand
GTGAGAGATGAGCAGAGTGCGGGGGAGTGTTCAAAATAGTGTGTCAGTTCATCCACCACCAAAACCCGCTTCGTCATTGATCCGTGAGGCGAGCAAACCATTCACATCCATCACAACCATCACAACCATTACAACCAATTACAACCAATTACAACCAATTACAACCAATTACAACCAATTACAACTAATTACAACCAATTACAACTAATTACAATAAGTTACAAAAAATCCGCCCCACCCATCCACAACCGTCACATTCATCTCTCCACATTTCGCTGCAACACCAGTTCTTTCGATTCGAGTTCGAGCGCTACCAGGTGTCCCATGCCGCTGCGGTGCGGGAGATAGCAGCCGTTGTCGAGCGGGATATATTTGCGTTCGGGCCGGGCCAGGCAGTGTTTTAAAAATTCAAGGCTTACCGGCACATGCCCGTGAATGATGGTGCGATTGCCGATTTTCTCCGGTTCGGGCGTGAACGACATCGTCCATAAGATGGCATGCTGGTCGTCGAACGGATCCCGGCGATCGAAATTCATGCCTGCATGCACAATCACATAGTCATCCGTTTGAATAAACAATTCGAGATTATTCAACCAGCCAATGTACTTTGCGGGAATATCCGCCACCGATTTCACGCCGAAGCTTTTAAGGGTATCTTCACCCCCGTGGTGCATCCATTCGCGGAAAAGATGGTTTTTCCCGCGAAAAAACGGCAGTTGTTTTTTTCGTTCCTTCTCCTTTTCATAAGCCAGCAAAAGATATTCCTCGTGGTTGCCTTTGAGCGCACGTACGCCGAAGCCCGCTGCTTCGAGGTGCATGATAAAATCGATCACTCCTTTTGGATCGGGCCCGCGATCGAGGTAATCGCCAAGAAAATAAAACTGATCTTCCTGCCCGGGATTGATTTTTTCCTCAACCAATACCCTCAGCGTTTTTGCACACCCATGAAGATCAGGTATAACCCAGGTTTTCATTCAGCTTTTTTTTTGATAACCGGCAAAGTTAGCCAAGTTTGAGCAAACAGGAAAAATAAAACCCCTGCCCGGTATTAACCTTGAGGGGTCTTTTGTATTAGCAACCTGTGCTTTATTATTTTTTCTTTGCCTGATTGGCTACCTGTTCCATCAGTTTTTTGATGGTTTCCGGATCGCCGATAAATTCATCCTTTACCAGATTCAATTGGTCATCAAACTCAAAAACATAAGGAATCCCGGTAGGAATATTAAAAGCAATAATATCTTCCTCGCTCATTTTTTTCAGGTATTTCACAATGCCGCGAAGGCTGTTGCCGTGTGCAGCCACCAGCACATGCTCATGCTTATCGAGCGCGGGCCTGATGTGGTTTTCCCAGTAAGGCAGCATGCGTTCGATGGTATCCTTCAGGGCTTCGGTGGCTGGAAGTTCTCCGCGCGGAATTTCGTTGTACTTGTTTTCGTACTTCGGATGGCGCTTGTCGTCTTCCGGAATCGGATTGGGCGGTTCATTGTAGCTGCGCCTCCATTTATGCACCTGCTCGTCGCCGTATTTTTCGGCTGTTTCGGCTTTGTTCAGCCCCTGAAGCGCACCATAATGCTTTTCGTTGAGTCGCCAGGATTTATGCACCGGAATCCACATCTGATCCATTTCTTCCAATGCGAGCCAAAGGGTTTTTATGGCGCGGCGAAGATAGGAGGTAAAGGCAACCTCAAATTTAAAACCGTGTTCTTTCATGGTTTTGCCGGATTCGATGGCCTCTTCCACACCTTTCTCGCTTAATTCCACGTCGGTCCATCCGGTAAAGCGGTTTTCCTTGTTCCAGATGCTTTCGCCATGACGGAGTAAAACTAATTTTTTCATGTTTCTGTTTATTATGGTTTGATAATCAATAAAGCAAATATCTGCGGTTCATTGTTCAAAAAATCAGTGCAAATTTACACATAAATTCAGGGAGTGGCGTTATGGTATCAATCCGAAAAATTGCCATGCCCCGCCTTGGAATTTGAACAATTGTTGTTTTAAGAAGCTACATTTGTGTATTGCAAATCAATTTACATACCTATGAAAACACACATATTGATGATCATCGCCGGGCTGCTGTTGTTGTCGGCCTACAGTTGCAACGGACCTGCAAAACAAACCGGCGGTAAATCGCTGAGTACGCTCGAAATGCAAAAACAGGTACAGGATGCCATGAATTTTCAGCAGAGCCTGAATCGCGAATTCCGGAACCCCGAAACTACACCGCTTACAGAAGAAGGACTTGAAAATTTCGAAGGGCTTGAATTTTTCCCCCTAAATCAGGAACTGATGTTTAAAATGAAGATCAGGCGCACGCCACAAGCCAAGCCATTTATGATGCAGCGTACAAAGGACGAAGTGAAATATGTAAAATACGGGGAGGTTACTTTTAATTATGGCGAGAAAACCCACCGGCTCAGCCTTTATCAAAACTCCGACCTGATCGACAGGAATCCTGATTACGAAAATCACCTGTTCCTGCCCTTTACCGATCTTACCAATGGAGAGGAAACCTACGGGGGCGGACGATACCTCGACCTGGAAATTCCTGACGGCGAGGAGATCATCATCGATTTCAACATGGCCTACAATCCCTATTGCGCCTACAACAAGAAATATTCATGCCCCATCCCGCCCAAAGAAAACCACCTTGATATGCGGGTGGAAGCCGGCGTGAAAATGACGAAATAGATTATTGCATGATAAATTTGCCACGAAAAGTTTTTTCATCAGCTTGGATGATGAAAAAATATGCACCCGGGGACAAATCCTTTGTGTTCAGCTCGATGGATTGGCCGGTGATTTTCTGCGGGATATTCAGCATCAGGCGCTGTGATACATCAAATACATCAATTTTCCGGATTGCTGCTGCAGGAACTGAAATGCTGATGAGGTCGCCGGCGGGATTGGGGTGAATAATCACGGTCCTTTCCTTCCCGCTCTGATGTGCTGCTGCCAGGGAAATACTACTTACCCTTGCCGCCAGCCAGCGATCGGGATCGAATTTCACAGAGTCGATGGTAAATCCGGGATCATCAAAAATAAATTCCTCTCCCGAAAAGCTGTTCGGGCAAACCAGGATTTCCTCTGTGCCATTGCCAAAGATCTGCACCGGCACCGGCATGTCAAAAAACTCCACCGAAGGATGTGAGGGCTGCTGGTGAATTTTTACCGTAACTGTTCCGTCGTCAGCCTGGCCCACATTGATTTCGTACACCGGATACCCCTCGCCGTAATACCAGTCGTCGAAAAACTCCGTCAGATCTACATTTCCCGCGGTCTCCAGATGGTATTTCAAATCTTCCAGTGTGGCAAAACGATAGGCAAGCACCGGATCGTTCAGGTAATTCCGAATGGCCGCATAGAATGCTTCATCGCCCAGAATCCAGCGCAGCATGTGCAGCAGGTAGGCTCCCTTATGGTACGACAGGCGGGCATTGAATATCCGGTTCACATCGGTGGTATCATCAACATACACCGACCCCCACGGCTCACTCACCACCGCGCCAAGGGTATTGCTTTTCCAGATATCCCAATAATATCCATCGTACATGTGCTCATAGGAGAGGCCGGTGGAATAAGTGGCAAAACCTTCGTTGAGAAAAATGTCGTGCCACGATGCCAGTGTGACCATATTGCCAAACCAGGAATGCGCCAGCTCGTGCGCCCGGATATCATGTGACCAGTTACCCATAAAGCTCATGGTCTGGTGCTCCATGCCCCCACCCCAGCCAAACTGGGCATGCCCGTACTTTTCCGCTCTGAAAGGATAGGGTGTAAACAGCGTATCGAACAATTGCAGCATCTCATACGTATTGGCCGTGGCATTGTAGATGACAGCCGAATCTTCAGGAAAAACATAGTTGAGAATCGGGACCGAGTCCCCGTCGAGCACAGCCCAGTTGGTGAACTGCACGTAATTGGTCACTGCAATGGCTACCAGGTAGCTAACGATGGGGTAACGATGCCGCCAGCGATAAGTCGCCTGGCCACCCGACAACTTTTCCGAAACCAGCAATCCATGGCTTGCCACCCGGTATGCGGCAGGTGTGGTAACCATTACATCAATGGAGTCGATTTTATCGGTCAGGTCATTTTTGCCGGGCCACCATTCCTTGGCACCATAAGGCTCCGAAAGTGTCCAGATGATGGGTATCCCATTGTGTTCGTCCTGCACAAACGAACCGAAACCGGAGCCGGATTCGGGTTGACCATGATAAAAAATGATGATGGAATCCGCATGGTTTTGCAAAACGGCTGCCCCCAGGTTGATTTGAAATTCATAGTCCGAAATAAAACTGCTATTCACCTGATTTCCGCGGAAAATCACCGAATCGATCGTCATATTATCATTGAGTTCGAGGATGATCTCCGACACATTTTCCGTCACAGCTCTGAAATGGGTAGCCACGCTTCCGCTGATGAAATGCACGGCGGGATCCACCGTCCAATTGAATCGGGTGTAGAAAATATCGATGTTCTGCCCTGCGCGGTGCTCGAGGGTATCGCCTGCCATCAATGCCTTTTTGTGTTCTGCACAAAAAACATCGCGGCCGATGGTAAACTTTTTATGTTGCCCCGATGCCCATCCGCAGAGCAGCATAAAGGTGCTAAGCATAAGTAAAATTCGCAGTTTCATAGTCGGGTGGTATTTATCAATTAAAAAAAACCTGTAGGAAATTGTTCGAAGTCTGCATCAAAGTTATAACAATTCGATGTACCTGATATCAAAAAAAGAACGTTGTAAGGACGAACCTGCATGAATTGCCACAATGTTTTTGCATCTTTGCACAAAAAAGAAAACAGCTTGAAAGTTCGAAAAAATATACTCCGGATGCTTTTGCTGATGGCATTAAGTGCCGGGATGATGTATTGTGCCAACCCTGTGTCACCCACCGGCGGGCCTGTAGATGAAACGGCGCCGATGGTGGTGGAAAGCGAACCGCCAAATTATTCCACGCATTTCAACAGAAACCGGATCATCATCACCTTCAACGAATTTGTTCAGCTTCAGCAGCCCAATCAGCAGGTGCTGATTTCTCCTCCGCTGCGCGAAAACCCGTCCTATAAAATCCGCGGCCGTTCGGTAGTGGTAGATTTCAACGAGGAATTACAGCCCAATACCACCTACAGCATTTTCTTCGGCAATGCCATCACAGACCTCACCGCCGGAAACCCGCTGGGCGATTACCTGTTTGCCTTTTCCACCGGCGATCACATCGATTCGCTGGCTATTGGCGGCGAAGTGCTTAATGCTTTCAACCTGCAACCGCAGGAAAATGTGCTGGTTATGCTTTATCCACCCGACAACGACACGGTACCGCGTGATTCGCTGCCCATGCTGGTACGTCCGCTGTATGTGGCCAAAACCAATGCCGCAGGTGTTTTTCAGCTTCGCAACCTGCGCAATGAGCCCTACAAAATATTTGCGCTGAACGATATGAACAGCAATTATCTCTATGATCTGCCAAACGAAGAAATTGCATTTATCGATTCGCTGATTGCTCCCGAAGTATTCGAAATCCCTGCCCATGATACGGCAGTGATCCAT
>JBKHBQ010000015.1:0-27115 GCA_046542305.1 Bacteroidales bacterium | reverse complement strand
AAATACGCGCGATCTCACTTATTCTTACCAGATCGATATGTACAGCCAGGAAGAGGGAACCGCGTTTTTTATCGGCTCCACACAAATCGCAAAATCAATGTATCTTGAAGTGGCACCCACCGACAACGCCCTGCTGCTTAACTGGAATGTAAATGCTCCCTGGCGCAACGATTACTATACCATTTTCCGCCTCAACCAAACCACCATGGAATTCGATTCGGTGGGATTCAGCCTTCAACCCGCATACACCGACAGCAATCTGGTAAATGGCGAAACGTACACATATTATATCCAAAGCTTCGGGAAATACACCGCTCCCGGTTTGGTGGAACCGATTATCAATCTATCGCAAATCAACTCAGGAGTGCCCATAGATAACGAACCGCCCTGCCCACCGCTGCTTACCATCACAACCAATTGCAGCACCACCGAAAACGTGCTGAACTGGACCTATGAGCCCGGCTGCCCTACTGACATCCTCAGGCATACAATTTATTATTCAGCGTTCGATTTCGACGAACTGATCCCGATCGATTCCATTGAAGGGCCTTTTGTGCGAACTTACACCCACAGCAATATTCCTTCCATCGCCGGGTGCTATGCAGTGCAGGCCATCGATTCGATCGGCAACCGCAGCGAACTGAGCAACATTGTTTGCGTAAGCATCGACAGTTGTTCCACTTACCGGCTACCCAATGTATTCACGCCCAATTTCGATAATTACAACGATTTTTACCGGCCGTTCCCCTACACTTCCGTGGAAAGGATTAAAATGAAAATATTCAACCGCTGGGGAAGAATTGTTTTCGAAACTGAAGATCCCGAAATCAATTGGGACGGCAAAAACATGAACAACAATCAGGACTGCAGCGAGGGCGTGTACTTTTATGTGTGTGATGTTTACGAGATACGGCTGGAAGGCTTGTCGAAACGTACGCTCAAGGGGTCGATCACCCTTATCCGCTGATGTTTTTTACATGAACATTTTATTCCCCTGTTCTGTTTCACTATCCTGAAATCTTTAATCTGCAATGCAACGATCTCATGAAACATATCTTCAGTTTACTATTCGTTATATTGACGGCTGCAGCGAACATTCAGGCACAGCGCCCTGCGTATGGCAACACCGGTAATGTAAAATACGACCAGGAAGATCATTTCAAAAATATCCGTCAGCTTACTTTTGGCGGCGACAATGCTGAAGCCTACTGGAGCTTCAACGATGACAAGCTTATTTTCCAGGCCACCAATCCCGCCTGGAATGCCGAATGTGATCAGATCTTCATCACCGATGTAGCCACGAGCAACATGAAGAAATATCCACCGGAGCTGGTAAGTACCGGCCATGGGCGCACCACCTGCTCCTATTTTCTACCCGGCGACACCACCATTCTGTACGCTTCCACGCACGAGCACGATGCAGCCTGCCCGCACAAGCCGCCGCGCGAGATCGACGGCAATTATGTGTGGCCAATCTATGATTCGTACGATATTTATGTATCGGATCTGGATGGAAATATCATCCGACAGCTCACTGATGAACCGGGTTACGATGCAGAAGCCACGGTTTCACCCACCGGCGACCGGATCGTTTTTACTTCCATCCGCACCGGCGATCTCGAGTTGTTCACAATGAATCCCGATGGTTCTGATGTAAGGCAGGTTACCGATCAGTTGGGATATGATGGCGGAGCATTTTTCTCGCCCGATGGGACGAAATTGGTTTTCAGGGCGTCCAGGCCCACAACGGAAGCAGAGATCAAAAAATACAAAGACCTGCTCAGACAGGGGCTGGTGATGCCCACCGAAATGGAAATCTTTGTTTGTGATGTGGACGGAAGCAACCTGCAGCAGGTGACCAGCCTGGGCAAAGCCAACTGGAGCCCGTTCTTTCATCCCTCGGGCGAAAAAATCATTTTTTCATCGAACCATGCGGCAGCACGTGGCTTCAAGTTCAACCTGTTCATGATTGATGTTGACGGCACCAACCTGGAACAAATTTCCTACGACAGCGTATTCGACGCCTTCCCCGTATTTTCGAACGACGGCAAATATCTTGTCTTTTCATCCAACAGAAACAATGGCGGCACCTTCGATACCAATCTGTTTTTGGTGGAATGGCAGGAATAAAATAGATTGTTATGAAAATTCTTATTGCTCCTGATTCCTTCAAACATTCACTAACCGCCAAAAAGGTAGCCGATTTTCTGGCCGAGGGTATCCTGCGCGTATTCCCTGATGCCGAGATTCTGAAAGTTCCCGTTGCCGATGGTGGCGAGGGCACGGTGCAGGCCCTTGTGGATGCCACCGGTGGACGCATCGTAAAAACCCGGGTGCATGATCCGCTGATGCGAATGATCGAATCACGCTTTGGCATTCTTGGCGACGGCAAAACAGCGGTGATCGAAATGGCCGCAGCTTCGGGGCTTGAGCTTCTTGAAGATCATGAACTTGATCCGATGTCGGCCACAACTTTCGGAACCGGCGAGCTGATGAAAAAAGCCCTCGATGAGGGGGTGGAAAAAATGATCATCGGCATCGGCGGAAGTGCCACCAACGACGGAGGCACCGGAATGGCAGCGGCGTTGGGCGCAAAATTCCTCGACAAAAACGGGAACGAAGTAAAGCCGGGCGGAGGCGAAATCGGAAAGATCGAAACAATTGATCTTTATCATCTGGACGAACGGCTAAAACATTGCCGGGTAACGGTGGCCGCCGATGTTACCAATCCGCTGACGGGCGTAGACGGCGCGGCAAAGGTTTATGCCGCACAAAAAGGCGCCGGCCGGGAGCAGGTGCAACAACTGGAAGAAAACATGAAGCATTTTGCCGGGATCATCAGGAAGGAACTGTCAAAACAAATAGAAAATACCCCCGGTGCAGGAGCAGCCGGCGGACTGGGTGCAGGACTGATGGTATTTGCCGGTGCTGATATTGATCCCGGCTTCGATGTAGTAAAGCATACCGTTCAACTTGAGGAAAAGATGAAGGACGTTAACCTGGTAATCACCGGAGAGGGAAGGATTGACCGGCAGACACAATTCGGAAAAACACCGCATGGCGTGGCGATGCTGGCAAAAAAATATAACCTGCCGGTGATAGCTTTTGCCGGTACGCTGGGGGAAAGATACAAGGAGATGTATGATAAGGGGTTGGATGCCATTTTTCCGATCGCCGATAAGCCCATGGATTTGAAAACCTCGCTAAAACAAGCCGGTCCGCTTTTGGCAGACGCCGCCGAACGCATGTCACGCATCATCAGACTCTACCTCTGACACGCTTTTTGCGAATGATCAACATCACTGCGGTGAACAGATTGAGGCTGAACAGCAAAACGGCAGATCCATTTAAACCGAATACGGGAACCAAAAAAACTGCAATAATCAAAGCACCCGCCGCCGAACCCAGCAAATCGAACCCGTAGGTGAATGCCGCTGCCGAATTGACCTGCGCCGGTTTTAGCTGCCAGGCCATGGCAAAATGCAGACCCGTGATCATTCCCGATAGCAGCATGATCAGATAAATGGCAGGAGCGGCCGCTGGCTGAATTATTCCTTCTGCCTGATGCACCCACCCGATTGCCGGCGCGGCCAGCGCCACCATGCCCACCAAAAGCTGATTAACGGCAAATGTCTTCATCCGCGGAACAGGCACAAGATAACGACTGATCCATGCACCCACTGCAAGTCCGCACATAAATACCCCAAACAAGAGCGCCAGCGCCTGATACATGAAACCATACATCACCTGAAAAATCAGCAACAACAATATTTCGACGGAAGAAGCTGTAAATCCTGCCACAAACATGCCTTTATCAGCCCTGGGCAGAAAAATGATCAACAACAGAAAACCCAACAATGCAGGAATCATCACCCATTCAATTCTTACATCATACCAGGAAAGCCAGTAGCCGATCCGGGTAAAAAAAGCAGCAGGTCTGAAATCATGGTTTACGGGCACAGATGCAGCCAGTTGCTCCATGATCTGCAGGCCACGCATTTGCAACAGTTCGTCCGAAATATAGTACCTGTTCACGAAACGGTTGTCCAACTGCAGACTTTCCAGACGGCCGGCATATTCATAGGTGAGCGGCCTTTCGGAAGCCAGCAGGTAATTGCTGCTTTCGCCGGGCACCAGCAGCAAATTGCTGAACACTTCACGCAGGGTTTTGGCGATAATGGAATAATACCTCAGGTTTTGCCCGCCGAGGTAATTGCTTCCGCCACCCATCGATACAGATACAATACCCTCCGTTTGGAGGCGATGTCTTATACGGGTGAAAAACTCCAGGCTGTAAAACCGGTTGAGCTGCAGGTTGGCCGGCGGGGGAAGGTTCAGCAGGATTACATCATATTTTTCTTTTGTTTGCTGAAGGTATTTTGCGGGATCATTGATGATGATCCGCAGCCGCGGATCGTCAGGCCATCCCATCAGCCGCCGCTCTGCCTTTATCAGCGCCGGATTGATTTCCACATAGTGGATTTCTGAAACCGGATACTTCAGCAATTCGGGTGCTGCTCCCGACAGTCCGCCCGAAACCAGGAGAACCTTTTGCGGAGCAGGATGCTGAAGCATGGCATAATGCACCGATTCTTCGTAACGCACCGGTTCGCCACCGGAAAAGAGGGCAATGCCGTTTTCAAAAAAATTCAACTGCCCTGACCTTTCGGTAATGAGCAGGCTTCCGAAGGGTGTTTCCTCAGAAAGCCGAATACGCTGGCCGGGGTACATCCACGATTTCACAGTTCGCTCCGGCCCCACCACAGCATTGGCAGCCACCCACATCAGCAGGGTGATGAGCAAACCATGAAAGAGCATTCGGCTCTTGTCCCAGGCCAGCACAATGCTCAGTGCGGCTGCAATATTGGCCGCAGCGATCATCACCAGGATTTCGAACGCATTGAAGATCCTGATCAACAAAAATGTAAAAATCAAACCCGCAACCACGGCACCGGCTGCTTCGAGGCTGTAGACCTCTGTAGCCATGGATTTGATCTGCAGACGTGAATATGCTTTTACATAAAGCGCAAACATAGCGCCGGAAACCAGGCAAAAAGGCGTCATGACAGCGGCCAAAAACAGCCAGGAACTCCAAAATCCCGGCAGCACCCCTGGTGGAAAAAATACAGCCTTCCCGCCATACATCGTCAGCAGGCTAAGGGCAGGCAGCAAGGCCATGGCAGTTTGGCCGGCAATGATAAATCCTGCATGGTTTCCGCGCCCCGGGAATTTACCTCCCAAAAAAGCACCGGCAGCCGTAAGCACCATCCAGTTGGCCAGAATCATTCCGCTTACCAGCTCATTTCCATACAAAATATTTAAAAATTCCCGCAGAAAAACCACCTGCACCACCAGTGTGGTAAACCCCGCAAGCAGCACGGAGATTTGCAGGGCGCTTTCCTTTTTGATGATAATTTTGTACATTTGTTCACACGGCTTTCGGTAACCGGAATTCGAAATTAACGATTAAAATGAAAAGGAAGATCATTTATCTCATTCTCATTATGGCAATGTTCGGCAGCATATTTTCAGGGAAAGCACAGCACGGGACGACGTTGAAAGATCGCGAACCTTGCGTGGCGGGGCAGTTTTATTCAGGTACTGCGCCTGAACTGAGGGCCGAGCTGAAGGACATGTTTGCGCGTGCAAAACCTCGGGCCACCGCAAATACCGTGGCCATCATTTCGCCACATGCCGGATATATTTTTTCGGGAGACGTGGCAGCCAGCGCTTTCAACCAGGTGGATCCGGAAAAGGCCTACCACCACATTTTCCTCATTGGCAGCAGCCACCGCACCTACTTCGACGGGGCGTCCATTTACAACGCCGGAAATTATAAGACCCCCCTCGGCACCGTAGACGTGGATATCGACCTTGCCAATAAACTGATGGCCGAACACGAGGTTTTCAGCTATCGCAACGATGCCCATGCTTCCGAACACAGCCTGGAGGTGCAGGTGCCGTTTCTTCAGTATCATCTTAAAAAAGATTTCAGGATCATTCCCATCGTCATAGCCACGCAATCCGAAGAAACCGTATCAAAAATTGCAGATGCTTTGCGGCCCTATTTCAACGACAGAAACCTTTTTGTGATCTCGAGCGATTTTTCGCACTATCCGCCCTATTCACAGGCCAATGAAGTGGATAAAGCCACTGCCGAGGCCATTGCGAGCAATTCCGTTGAAATTTTTATCAATGCCTTAAAAGATAACGAACAACAAAAAATCCCCAACCTGGCCACAAGCATGTGCGGCTGGTCCTCGATGCTGATGCTTCTAAACCTTACGGAAGGACGTGCGGAGATAGATTACGAACTGATTGAATACAAAAATTCGGGCGACCAATCCTATGGTGATAAGGGAAGGGTAGTAGGTTACTGGGCCATTGCGGTGCAGAAAAAAAAAAGTGAAGCCGGCAGGGATTTCTCCCTGACTGAAGCAGAGCAGAATAAACTCCTTGCCATTGCGCGACAAACCATCACCGGCTGGATTACACAAAAAGAATTTCCTTTGATAGATACTCAGGCGTTAACGCCCGTGCTGTTAAAACCTGCAGGGGCCTTTGTTTCGCTGCACAGCGAGGGCAAACTCAGGGGATGCATAGGCAGGTTTGATGCGCAGGAACCGCTGTACAAGGTGGTGCAGGATATGGCGGTGGCTGCGGCAACCAGCGACAGCCGCTTTTTGCCGGTTACCGCTGAAGAGCTGAATGAATTCGATGTGGAGATTTCCGTACTTACACCTATGATCATGATCGACACCATCAGCCAGATCGAATTGGGCCGCCATGGCATTTACATCAAACAGGGCTACTGCTCAGGCACTTTTTTGCCACAGGTGGCCATTAATACGGGCTGGACCCTCGAGGAACTGCTTGGACATTGCGCCCGCGATAAGGCGCGTATCGGCTGGGATGGCTGGAAAACCGCCGAGATTTACACGTACGAAGCCATCGTGTTTGGCGAAAAAAAAACGCACTGAAAACCCTGCTTAACATGATCTTAACATTTTGTTTTATAATATTGCCCAACCTTCCCGACCGGTTATGCAAAACAACCCGATCATTTTAATCACTAAACTAAAAAAACAGTATGGAAGCAAATGTGAACTGGCTGGCTGTAATCGCGGCTACGCTGTCGAGTTTCGTGCTTGGCGCCTTGTGGTATTCTCCGGCACTTTTCGGAAAGGCATGGATGAAGGAAAACAATTTCACCATAGAAGACCTGAAAGGCAGCAATATGGTGGCTATGTACGGCCTTACCTTCTTGCTGTCATTCGTTATCGCCACCAACCTGGCTTTTTTCTTCGGCAGCGAAATCAACCTGACCATGGGGATGCTGTATGGCGGACTGGCAGGTTTCGGATGGGCGTCCATGGCGCTGGGGACCATTTACATTTTCGAAAGAAAAACCTTCAGGCTCTGGCTGATTCATGCAGGATACATTACGCTGCAGTTTGTAATTATGGGAGCCATCCTGGGCGCATGGCATTAGGCGGGTGATTATTTTTTCTCCTCTGCATTTTTCTTTGCATCCAGTATTTCGGTTTGCTTTTGGGTGAGCCGCGCGATAACCTCTCCGTAAATTTCCTGATAAATCGTAAGGTGTTGTTCGTAATAATCCAGGCTCTGCTCATAACGCCCTGCAGAAACCCCGAGCGAATCGAACACGCGGCTGATCATGGCCATATTCCGGTCCTGTGATTCCCTGCCTACACGCTTCAATTCACGCAGCAGGGATTCGGCATACTGTAGTTCACTGATGATAAGCACCATGGAATCGGGGGTGATGACATGGGCAGGCACTTTTTGATCAAACTTGCTTTTGGGGGGTGAACACGAGAAGGTCATCAGCAAAAATATGCCGGTTACTGCCAGAAAAACTAAGAGAAGATTTCCTTTCATCGGATGAATGTATCAACAAAATAGCGTAGCACTTGTAACGGGTTACGCTATATTTTTTATGTTCAAGCCATGATTAATTACCTACTTCCGACATAAATTTCACACGCATCAGGCGAATTTCCTCTTCGCTGAATTCCTCTTCACCCAGTTCATCAAGAGCTTCCTGAATTGAATCGGATTCGGCTTCGCTGAAATAATCTATAATCTCCTCCTGGTGATACGGATCCACATATTCGTTGATGTAGTAATTGATGTCGAGTTTGGTACCCGATGCCACGATCCGTTCAATTTCGGTCAGCAGCTCATCGAGTGTTAGATTTTTGGTATGGGCGATGTCTTCGAGCGACAGTTTCCGGTCGATGCTTTTGATTACATATACTTTCAGCCCCGATTTGTTCACCACCGATTTCACTACCATATCGTTGGGCCGCATGATCTCGTTTTCATCCACATAATTTTTAATAAGGTTGAGGAACGGCTGCCCGTATTTCTGCGCTTTCCCGGTGCCAACGCCGGTAATCTGGGTGAGTTCTTCCATGGTTACCGGGTACTGGATGGCCATATCTTCGAGTGAAGGATCCTGGAAGATGACAAAGGGCGGCAGGTTCTCCTTACGGGAAATCTGTTTCCTCAAATCCTTCAGCATGGCAAACAAGGTTTGATCGGCCGAGGTGTTTTTGTGGCTGCCGTCAATTACATCTTCATCATCGTCAGGATTTTCATAATCATGATCCTTGGCCAGCATCACGGAATAGGGGCTGTCAAGAAATTCGAATCCTTCCTGGCTCACTTTAAGCAATCCATAGTTATCGATATCCTTTACGATGAGGTTTTGGATGAGTGCCTGCCGGATGACGGCATTCCAGAATTTCTCATCCTGCTCCTCTCCCCTGCCGAACGATTTAATCTGATGATGCTTGTACGATTTAAGGGTGGCTGTATTTTTTCCGATCAGGATATTTACAAGGTGCTTGGCCTTGAAGAGCTGTTTTACCTCTAAGATAGCTTCCAGCAGGATCTTTACATACTTCTTGCCTTCGAATTTTTCTTTGGGATGCAGGCAGTTGTCGCATGCTCCGCAATTATCCTGGCTGTATTCCTCCCCGAAATAATGCAGCAACTGACGATGGCGACAGATGGATGATTCGGCGTACGACACGGTTTCGAGCAGGAGCTGCTGGGCAATTTCCTGTTCGGCCACAGGCTTGCCCTTCATAAATTTTTCGAGCTTCTGAATGTCGTCGTAACTGTAGAAGGTGATGCAGTTTCCTTCCCCGTCGTCGCGGCCGGCACGTCCGGTTTCCTGATAATACCCCTCGAGGCTCTTGGGCATATCGTGATGGATAACAAACCTTACATCCGGCTTGTCGATGCCCATCCCAAAGGCAATGGTCGCTACAATCACGTCCACTTGTTCCATCAGGAATTTATCCTGGTTGGTCCGGCGGGTAACGGCATCCAATCCTGCATGGTAGGGCAGCGCCTTGATTCCGTTAACCTGCAGGGTTTCGGCAAGTTCTTCCACCTTCTTACGGCTCAGGCAGTACACTATTCCCGATTTTCCTGAGTGGGATTTTATGTATTTGATGATGTCCTTGATTACGTCCTTGGTCTTGCTCCTGATTTCATAATAAAGGTTGGGCCGGTCGAAGGATGATTTGAATACCATGGCATCGCTGATGTTCAGGTTTTTCAAAATATCCTGCTGTACCTTGGGCGTAGCAGTGGCCGTAAGTGCAATCACGGGCACATCCTGGCCGATGCTGTCGATGATCGGGCGCAGCCGGCGGTACTCGGGGCGGAAGTCGTGGCCCCATTCCGAAATACAATGAGCTTCATCAATGGCATAAAAAGATATATCGATTCCTTTGAGAAATTCAACGTTCTCCTCCTTGGTGAGAGATTCCGGAGCTACATAAAGCAGCTTGGTGGTGCCGCTGGTAAGGTCGGCCCTCACCTGCATAATCTCAGCCTTGGAAAGCGAGGAATTTAAAAAATGTGCGATTCCGTCCTGTGTGCCGAAATTTCTGAGGGTATCCACCTGATTTTTCATCAATGCGATCAGCGGGGAAATAATTATGGCCGTACCATCCTTGATGAGTGCGGGCAGTTGGTAGCAGAGCGATTTGCCGCCACCGGTGGGCATGATCACGAAAGTATCGTTGCCCCTTAATAGATTTCTGATAATTGCTTCCTGGTTTCCCTTGTAATTATCGAAACCGAAAAACTTCTTCAAGACATCGTGCAAGTCGTAGTTTTCCGTTTCCGTAAGTGTCATTTCCTGTTTAAACATAGTAGCAAAAAGTTTCCTTCTAGAGTTTGTTCCCTCAACATTCTAACATTTGGTGGCAAACGAATTAAAAAAAAAATTATTTCTCTGGGTTTGTTTCTGAAATTGTTTGTGATGCTATTAACACAAATTTAATGCAATTTTCTATACAGATGGGCCGGCAAGTTGCCTTACATTTTTTTACATCAATTCGTGGATTTTTCTACCTTATCAATTTCATTCATAAAAATAAAGCATTTTCATGATAATCACCTAATTTTGCCGGATATTTAACAACTTTTCTCCACAGGATTTTTCATTATGAATATTTCACATCAGGAAATTAAGGATATAGCAAGAAATACCATCTTAGCCGAATCGGAAGCCATAGCAAAGCTGACGGAGTTCATAGATGATGATTTTACGCGCTGTGTTGAAATGATTTACAAATCCCGGGGGCGGCTTATCGTTACAGGAATCGGCAAGAGTGCGATTATTGGCGAAAAGATCGTTGCCTCGCTGAATTCCACGGGGACGCCGGCCATCTTTATGCATGCCGCCGATGCTGTTCATGGCGATCTGGGGATCATTCAGAAGGATGACATGATTCTCTGCCTGTCGAAAAGCGGAAATACTCCGGAAATAAAAGTTCTGGTTCCCTACCTCAAGCTTGCCGGCAATGCGCTGATCGCGATGGTGGGAAACCGCAATTCTTATCTGGCACGGCAGGCCGATCTGGTTATCGAAACCACCGTCGACAAAGAAGCCTGCCCCAACAACCTTGCCCCTACTTCGAGCACTACAGCACAACTGGCCATGGGCGATGCCATGGTAGTTTGCCTGCTCAAGTACCGCGGTTTTACGCCTGATGATTTTGCCATGTTCCACCCGGGCGGCGCATTAGGCAAAAAGCTTTACCTGCGCGTGGCCGATATTTATGTTCATAACGAGAAACCACTGGTTCAGATTGATGCAGATATTCCTTCAGTCATCATGGAGATTTCTTCAAAGCGGCTTGGCGCCACTGCCGTAATGGAAAATGATAAACTGGCGGGAATGATAACGGATGGCGATCTCAGACGCATGATGCAGGCAGGCGAACCGCTTGAAAAGCTGACAGCCGGCGATGTAATGTCGAAGAATCCTAAATCGACAAGCCCGGAAACCCTGTTGGCGCATGCCCTCGACCTGATGCGAAAAAACAATATCACCCAACTGCTGGTCATGAATGGCGATACCTATCTGGGCGTAATCCACCTTCACGACATTTTGAAAGAAGGAATTCTGTAAGCCTACGCAAAAAAATCCTTCCTGCTGCACAGTTAATTAATTGTCAAAATCAGGCATTTTTGCAACCCTTGGCTGAAAAACTTGTTTTTACGGAATTGATATAAAATAAAATATCCGGTAAAGCGGTTTTTATACCTGTTTAAAATATGCCTATGCATTTTTTAACCATACGGCCAAGGGCAATCCTGCTGTTACTCGTGTTGCTCATGAGCCATGTTGCTTTCGGGCAGCTCACCAAAATTATGGGAACCGTCACAGATGCCGAAAGCGGCGAGCCGCTGCCTTTTGTAAACATCGTGTTCAAAGGCACCAATATCGGCATGACCACCGATTTCGACGGAAAATACGCCATCGAAACCAAAAAACCTACCGACAGCCTGATTGCCTCTTTTATTGGCTTCAAAAGACAGGTGAAGCCCATAGAAAAGGGCATTTTTCAATATATAAATTTTGAACTCCGGTCAGAGGAGTTCCAACTGGAAACAGTGGTGATCAAAGCCGGCGAAAATCCTGCCGAAATTCTCCTGCGAAAGATCATCGAAAACAAGAAAAACAACGACCCCGACAAATACCAGTCGTACGAATACCAAGCTTATAATAAGATACAGATCGACGCCAACAACATCACGGAAAGTTTTAAGAACCGGCGAATCTTTAAGCCCTTCGGATTTATCTTCGACAATGTGGATACCTCCACGGTTAACGGCAAGACCTACCTGCCCATCTTTCTCTCGGAAACCATTTCAGAGGTTTATGCGCGTAAAAATCCGCAGGCTTCAGTCGAAAAAATCAAGGCATCTAAAATTTCGGGGATCGAGAATGAAAGCGTGATGCAGTTTCTCGGCGACAAATTTCAGCATACCAACGTGTACGGCAATTACATCGAGCTGTTTCAGAAAAACTTCGTGAGCCCTATTGCCAATTTCGGCCTGAACTTTTACAGGTACTACCTTGTCGACAGCACCTATTTTGGAGACAAGTGGTGCTATAAGATCATGTTCAAGCCGCGCCGCAAGCAAACCCTCACCTTCACCGGTAATTTCTGGGTACACGACACCAGCTTTGCCATTAAGGAGATCAGCATGCGGGTAGTGGATGACGCCAACATCAACTTCATCAACGACCTGGTCATCGAAAAGCAGTTCGATCTTTTCGACGACCGTTACTGGCTTCTGAGCCGGGACTATATAATCGGTGACCTCAACATCATCGAAAACAACAATGAAGTAGTAGGGTTTTTCGGGCGAAAAACCACCACCTATCGCAATTATGTGATCGATCAGCCGCGCGAAAACCAGTTTTATCAATCGCCGGTGAGTGTGGTGGTGGAGGAAGGCGCCAATGATCATCCGGATGAGTTTTGGCTGAATAACCGCCATGAAGATCTCACCCGCGACGAAAAGACCATTTATTTCATGATCGACACCCTGCGGACCATCCCGCGGTTCAACACCTACATCGACATCATCCAGATGATCACCACAGGCTACTACGAAACCGGGAGTTTCGAACTTGGCCCCTATGGTTCACTGATGAGTTTCAATGCTGTGGAAGGCGCACGCTTCAGATTTGGTGGCCGAACCAGTAACAATTTCAGCACGAAGCTGATGCTATTCGGGCATGTGGCTTATGGCACGCTGGATTCGCACTGGAAATACGGCGGAGGATTTCTGTACATGCTCAATAAAAATCCGCGACGTACCCTGGGGACAAGTTTCCTGTACGACCTCGAGCAGTTAGGGGCAAGCCAGAATGCCTTCAGGGAGGATTTTTTCCTGGCCTTCCTGTTCAGGCGAAATCCTGCCGACAAACTCTCGCTGGTGGAAGAGGTGAAGATGCATTACGAACACGAATGGTTTAATGGATTTGAAAATACCCTCAACCTGATCCACCGAAACCTCTATTCGATCGGCGACACCAAATTTGAGTATTATGCCGTGAGCGATACCGGAATGGTGGTGAATGAAGAAACGGCCATTACCTCCACCGAAATCCGGCTCGACACCCGTCTGGCTTATAAGGAACGATTCCTGATGGGTGAGTTCGAACGCATCAGCCTGGGAGCAAAATATCCGATCCTCGATATTCGTTATGGCTATGGAATACCGGATCATTTTGGCGGCGATTATGAATACCACAGGCTGCAAATGAGCGTGAGCCATTGGTTCAATGTATTTAATCTCGGATGGTCGAAATTTATAGTGGAATCAGGACGCATCTGGGGCACGGTGCCCTACCCGCTGCTGAAACTGCACGAAGGCAACGAAACTTATTTTTTTGATGAGCAATCATTCAACATGATGAACTACTTCGAGTTTGTGAGCGACAAATACATCAGTGCCTATTACACGCATCATTTCGACGGGTATTTTTTCAACCGCATTCCGCTATTCCGCAAGCTTAAATGGCGCGAGGTGGCATTTGTAAAGGGGCTGGTTGGAGGGCTGGACAAGGCCAACCGTGATTTTTCGGTATTCCCCAACGGGATGTACACGCTCGACAAGCCGTACTTTGAAGCCGGCGCCGGCGTAGAGAATATTTTTAAAATCATCCGCGTGGATGCCATTTGGCGACTTTCCTACCTGAAGCATCCCGATATTTCGAAGTTCGGCATACGTTTCAGCCTGCAATTCTCATTTTAATGTATTTTTGACAATTATTACTTATTTTATGATTTTAGAAACCAGGAATATTTTCAAGAAGTACAAGCAACGCATGGTGGTGAACGATGTGTCGGTAAAGGTGGAGCAGGGCGAAATTGTAGGGCTGCTCGGCCCGAACGGCGCAGGAAAAACCACCACCTTCTACATGATTGTGGGGCTGATTAAGCCCTTCGCAGGCAAGGTGCTGCTCGACAACACCGATATCACCACCGAACCTATGTACAAACGTGCTAAACGCGGGATCGGCTATCTGGCGCAGGAGGCATCGGTGTTCAGGAAGCTGAGTGTGGAAGACAACCTGAAGGCTGTGCTGGAATTCACCAGGTTTACCAAACAGGAACAAAAAGACCGGCTGGAGGAACTGCTTGAGGAGTTCGGGCTGATCCATGTGCGCAAAAGCGACGGCATCACCCTGTCGGGGGGCGAACGGCGCCGAACGGAAATTGCACGGGCTCTTGCCGTCGATCCAAAGTTCATCCTGCTCGACGAACCTTTTGCCGGTGTGGATCCCATTGCGGTGGAAGATATTCAGAATATTGTTTCGAAACTCAAGGAAAAAAACATCGGCATTCTTATCACCGATCACAACGTACACGAAACACTGTCCATCACCGACCGGGCATACCTGCTCTTCGAGGGATCGATCCTCAAAGCCGGTTCGGCCGATGACCTGGCACAGGATGAGCACGTTAGAAAGGTGTACCTGGGTGAAAAATTTGAACTGAGAAGATAAATGCCATCAACCAACATCGATTAACAATTAACGATTAACGACTTAACACCACCCATGCCTCCACTCTCGGTAGTCATCATCACTTACAACGAAGAGCGCAATATCGGGCGCTGCCTGGAATCGGTGAAAGGAATCGCCGACGAGATCGTGGTGGTGGATTCGCTGTCGACCGACCGCACGCAGGAGATTTGCCGGACTTATGGTGCGCGCGTGGTGGAGCATCCGTTCGAGGGGCATATCGCCCAGAAAAATTATGCCATCAGCCAGGCCGAATATCCGCACCAGCTATCGCTCGATGCCGATGAAGCCCTTTCGGAGGAATTGCGCCGGGAGATCATCAGGATAAAACACCACTGGCAACAAGCCGGATATACCATGAACCGGCTGTCGAACTATTGCGGCCGCTGGATCAGGCACAGTGGATGGTATCCTGACACCAAGCTCAGGCTTTACGATTCGCGAAAAGGACAGTGGACCGGCCTTGACCCGCACGACCGGTTCGAACTTCACGAAGGTGAAACGGCTCACCTGAATGGCGACCTGCTGCATTACACCTATTACACCATCGAGCAACACATCCTGCAGGCCAACAAATTCAGCACCATTGCCGCCAATGCCCTTATCAAAAGCGGCAAAAGGGCCACCCTGCTTCAGGTGCTGATCAAGCCGGCAGCAAAATTCATCAGGAATTATGTGATCAACCTGGGATTTATGGATGGTGCCTACGGGTTCACCATTTGCCGGATCACGGCATTCGAAACTTTCCTGAAATACTTTAAAGCCTGGCATATCCGCCGGTCAGCCGGGGAAGAATAATTTTACCCGGTCTTTCAGTTGTTTCATCCTTAGTTTTGATGTGGCTTCGGGTTCGGTGAGCGTCCCCCCGAAAGGCGTACCCATCCGCAGATATTCGGTGCGGAAAAGCGAATTGCTCATCCCCCATTTTTCGAGAAACTGCCTGCGCCCGTTATTTTTCTTCACCCTTCTAACGCTTTTTGAAATAAAATGATAGCTCCTGCTTTTTGCCACACCTTTATAATATCTTACTCCGGCGTGCCAGAGTTTCATCATAAAATCCGGATCGGAATACATGCCGGGCGAAAACTCAGTGCTGAGGCCGCCAACGAGATCCCACATCCGCCGGTGCACTACCAGCGGGTACCAGCTACTGCCGTTCCAGTCGGTAAATGGCAGCTTGTCGTATTCATCCAGCAGCCGCGATTCATCAAAGCTTTCAGGGTCAGTTCCAAAATCGTACGGAGCGATCACACAGGGATTAAAGGTTTTGCGCGGCTCAATTTTGGTAGCTGAAACCGCAAAATACGGATGTCCGATTTGTTGCACCTCTTCCCACAGATATTGGTCCCATCGCGGAAGCAGATAGTTGTCGTCGTCGATGAGCAGGAGAAAATCGTGCTGTGCCATCGTAGCCGCAGCATTAAAAGCATAGCAAACACCCGCATTGGCTTGCGAATGGCTGTACGAAAACCCCTGTTCCTTCACCCATTGCAGGGTGCCGTCGCTGCCTTCGTTTACATGAATCACCACCTGATGCTGATAGCTGCTGTTTTTGCGGATGCTGTGCACCAATAATTTAAGGTGGGGCAGATTGTTCCAGGTGGGGATCAGAACAGAAAACCGCGTGCCGGTATTTTCTGCGGAAGGATGATATGTGATTCGCGGTGTATTCATTGCCGATTTTTTCTGGCGGCGAAAGTAGCGCTTTTTGGTTAGATGTATCCCCTGAGTTTATACCAGGCCAGGGCGATGCCTTCGCGCAGGATGCTGATCTGAAGTTTAAGATAATTCCAGAGGTTGTACCTCAGGTCAAGGCTGCGGTTGGGGCTTTGCAGCGCTTTGCCGCGTTCCTCCTCGGTAAGCAGCAGGTCATCACCGAAGGCCGCCCCGAAGGCTGCCAGGCCGCTTACCTCTTCAAACCCGCACTTTCTGAAGGTAAGGATGCACCGGTACATATGCTCGGGCGAAGTAACGATCAACAGGCTTTTTTGCTGCTGATGGCGGAGCATTCCAAAGATTTCCCGTGCCTGAGCGTGTGTATTGGTTCCGCGGATTTCAAACAGAAACCGCTGCGGATCGATGTTGTATCTGGCAATCTCCACAGACATTTTCATGGCGTTGCTCTGATAAAAATCCTCCTGCCGCGAGGGCAGCGCCACAATGATTTGCGCATCGGGAAAGGCCTGTGCAGCTTTGGCCGCGTAATACACGCGCATTAAACCCGCCGGACCGGGAATGGCACCGGCCCCCATCACCACGATGTATTCGGGCGCCTCATCGATTTTCGCCTCATGCGTGCCCAGCCAGTGGTACACATTATACGGGTAATCGGTGAAGCTGAGCACGATCATGCCCAGGAATAAAATCCCCGCGCTCACAACCAGCACCTTCATGAGCATGAACAGAAATTTCCACAGGCGAAAAAATAAACCGGCAACTTTTTTCATTACAACGGCATCCTAAAGGAACGTAAAAGTAGTTTTTTCGTGCAAATAAAAAGGTTCTATCTTTACAAATTCAAAAACAACAAGACATGCAGGTTCCTGTCTGGCTCAACAAAAGCAACATCTATTTTTTCGGTCTGGCACTGATGATCGCCTCGCTGCCGCTGTCGAAATTTATGATGAGCGTCTCGCAGTTTATTTTGGTGTTCAACTGGTTGCTGGATGTGAAGGTGGTGGACAAATTCAGGGCATTTTTCAGGAATAGAGCTGCCATAGCCATCGTGTCTATTTACCTGCTTCATGTGATCGGGCTGCTGTGGACTGAAAATTTTGTCTACGCCGCCAAGGATCTTCGCATAAAGCTTCCGGTGCTTGCCCTTCCGATTATCCTTTCAACTTCGCCGCCGGTCGGCAAGCGCTATTTCCACCACCTGATGGTGATCTTTATTGCGGCCAACATTGCAGGCAGCTTTTTCAGCATGCGCGAATTGCTCACCAGGGAGATTGTGGAAATCCGGAAGATCTCGCTGTTTATGTCGCACATCCGCTTCAGCCTCAACATATGCGTGGCGATTTTTGCAGGCACGTATCTCGTCCTGAAAACCGGGTATGGCAGCCGGGCAGGTAAGGCGCTGATTTCACTTGGTGTATTGTGGCTACTGGTTTTTCTGGTGATCATGGAATCCGTCACTGGTATTGCGGTGCTTTTACTTACGCTGATGGTGTTGACTTTGGTTGCTGTGCTACGTAGCAGGAACAGGGTACTCAAAACCGCCGGCATTGCAGTGCTGATCGTTGTACCTTTGGCCATTGTGCTTTATCTGAACAACATCTACAACGACCTGATGCCCGACCGGCCCTTCCGATACGAAGGCATGGATACGCACACCAGCCGCGGGAATCCTTATTTACACGATAAAAGCCTGGGGGTGGAAAACGGCCACTGGACCGGGCAGTACCTGCAATGGCAGGAACTGAAAACCGCCTGGAACCAACGAAGCGAAATTCCCTTCGACAGCCTCGACCGGCAGGGTCATCACCTGAAATACACGCTGATCAGGTATCTTACCTCCAAAGGCCTCCGCAAGGATTTTAACGGCGTATCAGCCCTGACCGAAAACGACATCGAAGCCATCGAAAAGGGCATCGCCAATGTGGATCAGCTTAAGGAATCGAGTTTTACCAACCGCATCAAAACCATTTTCTGGGAGATCGAACAATACAGGCACTCGGGATACCTGAGCGGGCATTCGCTGACACAACGGCTGGAATTCCTGCGGGCCGCCTTCCGCATTATCGGCGATCAGCCTCTGCTGGGCACGGGCACCGGCGACATCTACGACGCCTTCCAACAGGAGTATGTAGAAATGGAAACCCAGCTCAAACCACAGTTCCGGTGGCGAACACATAACCAATATATTACTATTTTTGCCACTTTTGGGATCATCGGATTGTTGTGGTTTTTGTTTGCTCTGATTTATCCGGCCTGGAAAAAACGGATGTTCAACGACTATTTTTACCTGGTGTTCTTCTGCATCCTCATGTTTTCGATGCTTACCGAAGACACCCTCGAAAACCAGGCGGGCAATACATTCTTTGCATTCTTCACCAGTTTTCTGCTGCTGGCGCGCAGGCAATCCGAACCATTTATCAATCATAAAGCATAAAGATGTTGGAAAAGGAAAGGGCAACCGGGAAATGGTTTGCAGTGGTAAATCCCAATGCAGGCAACCGGAAGATCAGGAAAGACTGGCCGGGAATTAAAAAACTACTCGACAAATCAGGATTGAAGTTTGAATACGTTCTGACGGATTATCCGCTTCATGCCATCAGCCTGGCAGCAGAGGCCATAAAACAGGGCTACAGGAATTTTCTCGCCGTGGGAGGCGACGGCACTTTCAATGAAGTGGTGAATGCCATTTTCAAGCAGGATGAAATTCCCTACAGTGATTTCCTGATGGGCCTGATCCCGGTAGGTACCGGAAACGATTGGGGGCGGATGTTCGGCATTCCGAAAAGCTATAAGGGCGCCATTGATGTCATCAAAAAAAAGAACGTATTTGTTCAGGATATTGGCAGGATCAACTATTTCGACGGGCAGAACTCCACCCACCGGTTTTTCGTAAACATCGCCGGCATGGGCTTCGATGCATTGGTAGCACAGAAAACCAACAAGCAAAAGGAAGCCGGCAAAGGCAATACGCTCTCCTATTTCCTGAACCTGCTTACGAGCCTGTTCGAATACAAGCCGCGCATCATACACACTGACATTGACGGCGACAAATACAATTTCGACACCTTCAGCATGAGCGTGGGCATCTGCCGCTACAACGGAGGGGGCATGATGCAACTCCCCAATGCCATACCCGACGACGGGCTGCTGGATATTACCATCATAAAAAAAATCGGACTGGGAACCGTGGCGGCACAGCTTCGCAACCTGTACACGGGACAGTTTGTGAAGCATCCCAAAGTAGCAACATTCAGGGCCAGGGAGGTACACATCAACAGCCGGAACACCGACTTTATGATGGAAGCCGACGGCGAAAGCCTTGGGTACGGCCCATACCACGTGACGATTCTGCCTCGGTCACTGAAAATCATTGCCTCCACCACCAAGTTTTAAACCATCATCATGAGCGTCAATCCCGAAACTACCTACCGGCAACTTCACGACCAGTACGCAGCCGCATTCAACCGGCTCAATACCCGCATCCGGCAGATCAGTATGCTGCGGATCGGGGTGTTCTTAACAGGATTGCTGGGCATTTATATCACAGCAAACATTTCCGGGCTTTGGGTAATCATCACCACAGTGGTCTTCCTGATTTCATTCATTGCCATCGTGGTGAAGCACAGCCGCGAACACAGGCGAAAGGAAGAGATTGAAAGGCTGCTGGGCATCAACCAAAACGAACTCCTTGCGTTGCAGGGAAAATACAGTCAGTTTGATGACGGGGGTGAATTTGTCTTATCTGACCATCCCTTTGCAGAAGACCTGGATGTGTTCGGACAGGGTTCTGTATTTCAATACCTGAACCGGTCGGCTACCCTGATCGGGAAAAAGCGGCTGGCGGAATGGTTTTTAAATCCCGAACAATCTGTATCGCTGATCAGGCAACGACAACGGGCCGTAGAGGATATGCGCGGTGACCTGGGCTGGCGCCAGGATTTTCAATCGGCGGGCATGTCGACTGGCGAAAGTCACGAAAATCGTGAAGAAATTCTGAACTGGCTGAATCAGCCGGCGCATTTCGACAAGCCGGTTTACAAGATACTGATGTGGGTTACGCCGGTGGTTTCGCTGCTGATGCTGATCCTGCTGATTGCAGGCAATATTTCATTTCAGCTTTTTTTGTTGTACATGCTGCTACCGCTGGGTTTTGCTTTCGCGAATTCGAAGCGGGTGATGGCCAGCCACGAGCAGGTGAGCAGAAAATCAGGCCTCATCAAAAAATACAGCCGGCTGATGAAACTCATCGAGCAGGGCGATTTCTCTGCGGAGATACTTAAAAAACTTCAGAATTCCCTCTCGTCGGTACACCGGTCGAGCAAAGCCGTACACGAACTTTCAAAAATTATCGAAGCCTTCGACAGCAGGCTGAACATTTTCGTATGGCTTTTCCTGAATTATTTCATCCTCTGGGACATCATGCAGGCACGACGGCTGGAACGCTGGCGAAAAACCTACAGCCCGCATGTTCCTGAGTGGTTTTCCATCATCAGCCAATTCGATGCACTGAACAGCCTCGCCTGTTTTGCTTTTAACCATCCGGATTATTGCTTCCCCGAACCCGTTGAAAAACAGTTTATCCTGAAGGCTGAATCGTGCGGACATCCACTCATCGATCCAAAAGTACGCGTGGACAACAATATCGATTTCAACGGATGGAAGCAATTCATCATTATTACCGGAGCCAATATGGCCGGAAAAAGCACCTACCTGCGGACGGTGGCGGTAAATTTCCTGGTTGCCATGACCGGGGCTCCCGTGTGCGCAAACCAGTTTACATTTTCGCCGGCATCGCTGTTTACGAGCCTGCGCACCAAAGACAATTTGCTGCAGAGCGAATCCTATTTCTTCGCCGAACTCAAACGGCTGAAGGCCATCATCGATGCACTGGAAAACGGGCAGCGCTTATTCGTGATCCTCGACGAGATCCTGAAAGGCACCAATTCAAAAGACAAACAATCCGGTTCCAAAGCACTTCTCAGGCAGCTCATCCGGTTTACCTCCTCCGGCATGATTGCCACACACGACCTCAGCCTGGGCGAACTGATCGGTGAATACCCTGAAAATATTCGCAATAAACGTTTTGAAGTGGAAATTGAAAACAACGAATTGGTATTCGATTACAAACTGAAAGAGGGAATTTCGCAAAACCTTAATGCCACCTTCCTGATGAAAAAAATGGGAATCACCATATAATCCTCACCTTCCGGCTATGCCCTTTATTTGGGAATTTCTATATTTGAGCCATAAATTGGAAACCACAAACATGGGGTTTTCAGCCAAAAACTGTTTATAATTTGCCGTAAACTGTTTTTCTATTGACTAAATTATTTAAAGCATCTACTTTTACTCAATCTTAATATTACCCTATATGTTCAGGATTGTATTTATTTGCGTATGGATCGGGCTGCTTTCGGGTGCAATCACTGCTGAGTGCCGAGAAATCAGCCGGGAAGAAGCTGAAACTGCCGCCGTTCACTTCATGACTCAAAAAAGCAACAGCCACGTCCGTCCTGCTGTGCTTTCCCATTATTCACATGAAAATCAGGGCACGATATTGTTTCACTGTTTTGATTTCCGGGAAGGCGGATTTGTGATCACCACTGCCGACGACCGTTTTTTTCCGGTGCTTGCATGGTCGGATGAGCATAGTTTTGATTTCAGCCGTATGCCCGACAATGTGCGCGACTGGATGAAATGGTACGAACAGCAAATCCTGAGCAGCATTGAAGACCCGGATTTTGATGTCCCGCAAAACCAACTGCGCTGGGAGGAGCTTCTTTCAGGGGCAATCGAATTTACAAAGAAAAAAGATGCAGGCGTTGAACCGCTGCTGACCTGCAAATGGGATCAGGGAACCTACTACAATGCGTTGTGCCCTGAGGACCCGTGGGGTAACGGCACCCGTGCCCCCGTGGGATGTGTGGCTACCGCCATGGCACAGGTGATGTATTTTTTCAGGTTTCCCCAGCAGGGGTCAGGCAGCTATGCCTACACACCGCCCTACAACGGAGGGATTTACGGTGTGCAATCGGCTGACTTTGGAAATACCCAATACCATTGGGAAGAAATGACAGATGAGTGCCTGAGCGAAAATTTCGCTATCGCACAAATCAGCTACCACTGCGGTGTGGCCGTAGATATGGGCTACACGCCTACATCCTCCGGTTCAAACACATTGAGGTTGATGAATGCGTTGCCGGAATATTTTAACTATTCCGATAACATTCAGAACCTGTCGCGATCGGATTATGCAAATTCCGAAGACTGGCAGGGTTTACTGATTGATCAGCTCGAAAACAACATCCCGATTATCTACCGGAGCAGCATGGACTGGCTCGGCCACGTGTATGTGTGCGACGGCTACCAGGATTCCACGCATTTCCATTTCAACTGGGGATGGTCGGGCAATTTCAACGGGTATTTCTTCATTGACGAACTGGTTCCCGGCGGAATCAACATCAACAACGGACAGGGCGGGGTTTTCAACATCTATCCCGATACCACGCAATACCTTTATCCGCCTTACTGCGGAGACCTGCAAATACTTACCGCTAATAGCGGGAGCCTCGGCGACGGCAGCGGACCAGAACCTTACCTGCCTGAAAATTCGTGCAACTGGCTCATCCAGCCCGACGACAGCAACGTAACGAATATTTTGCTGGAATTCACAAAACTGGATACCGACGAAAATGATCTTATCAGCATATATGCCGGAACTTCTGCCAACGACCCGCTGGCAGGCACCTTCAGCGGAAACATACTGCCCGATGCTTTCGAAATAGAATCCGGTGCTGTGTTTATCACCTTCGAAAGCGGTTCCGGCGCGGAACACCAGGGATGGCACGCCAATTATCTGGCCTATCAACTGCCTTTCTGTATAGAAAATACACAGGTTACCGAACATTCAGGTACGCTGAACGACGGCAGCGATTTTCTGGATTATAAAAACAATACCGATTGCGACTGGCTGCTGCAACCGGTACCGCCATCCCACGATTCTGTGGAACGCATAAAGCTCAGCTTTAATTATTTCGATCTTGCCTCAGGCGACACCCTGTTCCTTTACGATGGATTGGATCACTCCGCCCCGGTGCTAGCCACGCTTACCGGAAATACCCTGCCCGGGGAAATTCTATCCTCGCATGAGGCCGTGTTTATCCGTTTTACTGCTGATGATGCAGAAACTGCATACGGATGGTCGTTCAGCTACTTCCCCGTTCCACCGGTTTATTGCAGCGATACCGCCTTTATCACCGAAAAAACCGGATTTATCGAAGATGGCAGCGGAAACAAGCATTACACTTCCAACTCCGATTGTTACTGGCATATCGAAATCCCTGACGCAGATTTCATCACCATTGAAATGCAGGAGGTGGCCATGGAATTCTATTATGATTACCTTGCCGTTTACGACGGGGATTCTCAACCTGTTGCACACATCACCGGCAATACCATTCCCGGACCTTTCACAATAGACGGGAATACGGCCGTCATCCATTTCCACAGCGACTTCCGCGACAACGCCCAGGGATGGAAGCTTTTCTACTATTCCTCGGCTGAAAACATCGGGGAAGCCGGGCATTGTCCTTTTATAATTCATCCCAATCCGGTAAATGACTTTTTCCGGCTAACGAAAATTCATGAAGATAAATCCCGTATACTTTATCAGATAATGAATACGTCAGGAACAGTACTCCTTCGGGGTGAACCGGATGAACAGCAAACGGTGGATATGCGGAATATGCCTGCCGGCATCTATCTGCTGAAAATCGTTTCAGGAGAAGATGTTTACATTAAGAAAATCGTCAAACACTAGCAAACTAAACAAAACATGATGAAAAAATTATCTACGTTACTTGCATTTCTGATTTGGCTATTTGCGCTTCAGACCATTGCACAGGAAAAAGAACCCATAGCCACCGATGATTACTACGAGGTACTGGCATTGGAACCCATCGTGATGGATGTGCTGGCAAACGACTGGGCGTACGAAAACCATCCTGTAAAAATCATGCAGGTGCAAGGGAATACCCAGGGAGAATTCTCATTTAATGATTCCCTGATGTTTTACACCCCGCCCATATATTATGCAGGTGTGGATTCGGTAAGCTACCGCATTACGGATCTTGTGAACGGATTGTTATCGACCTATGCCACCGTTTACATTACTGTGGAAAACAAGGGTTTCGATTTTCTGAATATCAACGAAATTTCCTGCAGGATCAACTCATTCGGGAATCACTTCTGGGATGGCATTTATTCGCCACAATACGAGGTGCCTAAAAACTCAGGAGTAAACTCGGTGTGGATGAACTCCATGTTGATAGGCGGTTTTGATGATAGCGGCACATTGCGCATGGCCGGTGAACGTTACCGGATATCAGGGGTGGACTTTTTTCCGGGGCCGGTAATGGACAGCACAGCATACTGCAACGAACAGGATATGAAGTGGAACCGGGTATGGAAGCTCAGTTATTCCGATATCCGCTACCATCAGCAACACTGGCAGGATGCCGGTTACGAACCCATTCCGAACATTGCCCAATGGCCCGGAAACGGAAATACAGCCCTGGGAGCGGCACAACAGCTTGCCCCTTATGACGATGTGAACGGCGACGGAATTTACAATCCCCTGGATGGGGATTGCCCGCTGATCAAAGGCGATCAGGCAGTATACCTAATAATTAACGATCACCGCAGCGAGCATGGCGAAACCGGCGGCATGAATCTGGGCGTGGAAATCCATACCATGTTTTATGCCCACGACCGGCCTGATGATTCTGCATTGAAATACACCATATTTGCAGAAATGAAGATCATCAACAGATCTCCCAATAATTACAGTGATGTTTATGCGGGTCATTTTGTAGATTTTGATCTGGGAGATTACTCCGATGATTACATCGGCTGCGACTCCACGCTGGAATCGGGGTACGTTTATAACGGGGCAGCAATTGACGGAGAAGGTGGAAACGGAACCTACGGCAACCGTCCTCCGGCACAGTCTTTCACTTTTCTCAATACCGAACTTTCAGCGTTTACTTATTGCTCCAATGCGAGTACAAATCCCCATATGACCGATCCTCAAACAGATGAGGAATATTACAATTACATGAAGGCCATCTGGAAGGATTCCTCCAATTTTACCTACGGTGGCACCGGCTATGGCGGCAGCCAACCCATCAGATACGTTTTCTCGGGCGACCCGTGCACCGGCGAGGGATGGACGGAAGCAGGCGCCGGCCACCCACCCGGTGACCGAAGAGGATTTTGCACCACCGGCCCCTTCACACTTTTGTCGGGCGATACTTTGCAATACGATTATGCAATGGTATTTGCCCGCGACTACCAGGGCAACAACCTTTCGAGTGTGCAGCTTTTGCGGGAATACATTGCTGATGTAAGGGAATTTTACGAATACACGCTCGATGTGGAAGAACCTGTTGCAGAACCTGTGCATGTTTCAATTTTTCCAAATCCTTTCAAAGATATCATTCAGATCGGGGGAAGCTTCGGCGATACGAGGATCAGCTATTCGGTTTTCGACATTCTTGGAACCATCGTCGCCGGGGGGCAGACTGATGCCGCGCATACCAACCGGATCGACCTGCACACACTGGATCACGGATTATACTTCATCCGCCTCACCGACGGCTACCGTACCACTACACGTAAGATAATAAAAACTCAATAAAATAATAATCAAAACACTGGAAAATGGCTGCATCACTCTCGACTGCTTCAGTTTACGAACTGCTTCATTATTGATTCCCAAACACTACCCCCATCTCCGCAGCCTGAGTTTTCGGCCTTTTCCTTTTTTTTTGATTTACATCCGTTACAAAAAAAATCCGAGCCTCATCCGGTGTTCCGGTTTGAGGCTCGAATGTTTATCCGCCGTAGGCAGATGTTATTTTCTCAGGACCAGTTTTTCAGTAATCACCCGCTCACCGGCAATCAGTTTCAGGTAATAAACTCCCGAAGTTTTACCTGACAGATCAACAGCAACTTCTTCTGCCCCATCCTGCTCCATGGCCCGGTAAATGATGTTTCCTTTGGAATCATATACTTCAATTACCACCTCAGCACCGAAGCTTTCGGGTGCAGGCAGGATGATGAATACTCCGCCGGACGGATTGGGGTAGATTGACACTCCGTCGCCATCAGCCGCCGGACTGATTCCGGTACAGTCGTCCACAAACACCTCCTGCCAGGCCACATTTTCGCATCCGTTTTCATCCCTGAATGTATAGCTCAACTGATGTGTGCCGATACCTGCTGTTTCCGGATAAAACCATCCGTCTGCCACACCGGGTCCGGCATACGTGCCGCCTTCGGGACCACCCTCGATCAATTGATAGGGAGGTGAATTGTGGCAGAAATCCGGCATGGTTTCAAAGGTGACTTCGGGCAGAGGCCAAATGGTAAGCAGCATGTCATCGGTAATGTTTTCCGTACACGGCAACTGGCTGAATGCCGTCAGGCTAAGCACCGCACCGCCGGCTTCAACATCCTGCGGGCCGGGGTAGTAAATCGTCGTCATTTCCTGTGGCTCCTCAA
>JBKHBQ010000014.1:0-27156 GCA_046542305.1 Bacteroidales bacterium | reverse complement strand
TGGAAAGTGTGACCACGCCGACATTATACATCGGCATAAAGAAGGAAACCTGGAAAACATCCAGGCCCTTAAGGGTATAAAGTGTAGAAAACCAATTGAGCAAACCCAGAATAATGCCGGCAATGATGTTTTTGGCCTGGACGGTTTCCTTGCTTTTGCGGTTTTTGTATATAAAAACCAGCATACCAAAAAACAATGCAAAGCCAAAAGAGGTGGCCAGGAACGACACAAAATCGGTGGTAATAAAATAATGCTCGGCCACTTTCATCAGCGAATCGTTGGTGCCAATGGCAACGAATAAAATAACAGGAAGGAAAACATATTCCTGGTTAATGTAAATGCTTTTATCTTTTTTGGAAGTAAAGTAAAATGCCACCAGGGCGGTAACAATGCCGGCGATCTTGAAAACTCCCGCCGTATCTCCAAAAATAATAAAACCAAGGCTTACCGGAATCACTACCGACATGCGGCTGGAAATGGCCGTGACGGCTACCCCGGCTTTCTGGGCCGACAGCGCGAAAAGATTAAAACCGATGATCAGCGACAGGCCCATAAGCATAGAAAGATAAAACCACGGAGCATTGATGATCTGAACAGGATCGTAGCTGTCCGGTTCACTCAGGAAGCCGAAAACGGAAGCCACCAGGTAATTGACCGTAATGGCCTGTACGATGCTGACATTGAAATTCCTGAGCAGCCTGAAGGTAATAATAATCGCGGTGGAGGTAAGTATGGCAAGGACCAGAAAGTGCATATACTGTCGTTTTTTTTTGAGGCTGCAAAAATAGGTTAACTTCTATATGGTCGGGTGAAATCATTTGCAAATGCAGCCGGAAATTATACCGGCACGGATTTCCAATCCATTACAATCCGGCGTACTGATCGGCTGGTATAGAATGACCCTGGCTGAAAAGGCGGGTCATTTATTCTGAAGCTGTTGTTTCTGAGTGTGCTTGCGTTTGCTGCTTCATCCTCATCCTGATTTCTTCGATGGATTGCAGGATGACTTCATTGGTGGCGGGCAGCCTGAATTCAGGTTCGAACCTATGGTTGCCCACAGCCGAAATGGCATCTTTCAGCGCAAGCCACACCGAAAATGCCAGCATAAGCGGAGGCTCTCCCACGGCCTTGCTGTTGTGGATGGTGCCATGTTGCGGCGCCTTTGGCAGCAGTTCTGTTTCAAAAACCTTCGGGATATCGCGCACAGCCGGAATTTTATAGGTATCGGGCGAGTGGTTGAGCAGAAATCCTTTTTCGTTCCATTTGATGTCTTCGGTGGTACACCAGCCGAGGCCCTGCACAAACCCACCTTCGATCTGCCCCAGGTCGATGTGCGGATTGAGGCTGCTGCCCACATCATGCACGATAAATGTTTTTAGGATTTGATGGTGTCCGGTGAGTGTGTCCAGCAGAATTTCGGAAACCGCCATTCCGAAAGCAAAATAATGGAACGGCTCCCCACGTCCCTTTTCTTTGTCGAACCAGATACCGGGGGTTCTGTAAAAACCGGTGGCGCTCAGGCTGATCTGGTTCAGGTATGCCTGATTGATCAGTTCTTCAAAGGCTATTCGCCGCTCCGGGTGGAGGACGTCTTGAACGAGGCCATTTTCAATGCAGATGTTTTCGGACTTGGTTTTATTGGGATGGTTTTTGGTAAGCAGACCTGAAGCCAGCGGCAGCAATCTTTGCTTCAGTGTATCGATGGCATTTTTTACGGCCATTCCGTTGAGGTCGCTGCCCGAGGAGGCCGCGGTGGCCGATGTATTGGGCACTTTGGAAGTGTCAGTGGCAGTGATCCTGATTTTCGAAGGATCAATGCCAAGTTCGCGTGCCGCAATGCCGAGGATCTTGGTGTGAAGGCCCTGGCCCATTTCCGTTCCGCCGTGATTTACCTGCACGGTGCCGTCACGGTAAAGGTGTACCAGCGCTCCGGCCTGATTCAGGAATGAAGTGGTGAAGGAAATCCCGAATTTTACCGGAGTGAGGGCGAGGCCTTTCCTGGAAACTGCATTTTCACGGTTGTAGAGATCAGCAGCTTTTCGCATGCTGGTATATTCCGCTTTCTTCAAAAGCCTGTCGTACATCATCTCAAGCGGATTGTTTGTTACCGCCTGGCCATAATGGGTCTGGTTTTGCTCGTGCTTTTTATAGAAATTTATTTTTCTGATTTCAGCAGCATCCTTTCCCAATGTCCTTGCGATCCGGTCGATTACGGTTTCTACCACTGCCATACCCTGCGGGCCGCCGAATCCGCGGAAAGCCGTGTTCGATGGCAGATTGGTTTTCCATACCCTGCCGGTTACCTTAAGATTAGGGATAAAATACGCATTGTCAATATGAAACATCGCCCGCTCCATGATGGCATTAGAAAGATCGGTGGCGGCGCCGCCATCGGAATTCAGGGTTGTTTCGAGGGCAACGATTTTGCCTTCACCTGTAAATGCCGCTTTGTAGTCCGAAAGAAAACGATGCCGCTTTCCAGTCATGATCTGGTCGTCGTCGCGGAACAGATGGATTTTTACCGGTTTTCCGGTTGCATTCGCCAGCAGCGCGCTCCACGCTGCCACATGATTGGCCTGCGTTTCCTTGCCGCCGAAAGCTCCGCCCATGCGCCGCATTTCAACCGTCACCATGTTGACAGGCACTCCGAGGACTTCCGCCACAATATGCTGGGTTTCCGACGGATGCTGCGTGGAGCTGTATACTTTCATTTCATGAGATTCGCCGGGCACACACAGGCACGATTGGGTTTCGAGGTACCAGTGTTCCTGCGCACCGGTTTGCAATGTTCCTTCCACTATGTGTGCCGCCGCTGCAAAAGCTTCTCCCGTGTTGCCGCATTCAATTTTCCGTTCCGGGCTCAGCAGCATGTTTTTTTCCATCGCGGAATAGATATCCAGGGTGGGTTGAAGTTCTTCCACTTCGAGGTGAATGAGCGATTCGGCCTGCCTTGCGGATTCTTCATCAACGGCTGCGATCAGAAACATGGCCTGCCCGTAAAATTCAACGATATCGCCGGCGAGGCAGGGTTCATCATGAACCACCGGACCCATCTGGTTTTTACCGGGAATATCCTGTGCAGCAATCACTGCAACCACCCCGGGGCTTTTTCGTGCTGTGGCCAGATCGCAGGATCTGATCCGGGCATGTGCCCATTTGCTGTACACCACGTGCCCGTGCAATGTGCCTTCGCCGGAGGGCATATCGTTCACGTAAACCGATCTTCCGGTCACATGATTCACCGCGCTTTCGTGGTGCAGGTATGCGGAGCCTTGCTTTTTCATATGCCCTCCCTCTGTAAACGGGTTATGGATGTTTCTGCAAAAAACTTCAGCAGCAGGTTTTTCGCCATGATTTTCCGGGATGCGGCTTCTGCACGCGCATCGGAAATCGGTGAAAATTCGGCTGCAATTATTTCAGCCGCCGCCTCCGCATGTTCACGCGCCCAGGTTTTGCCTTCCAGAAATTCTTCGGCTTGTCTTGCCCTTGCGGGCATGGCAGCCATGCCGCCGTATGCCAGGATAGCTTTCCGGATCATTCCTTCTGAAGAAAGCCTTAGCCGGAATGCCGCCGACACCGATGAAATATCAAGATCTTTCCTTTTGGATATCTTATAGCTTTTCAGCAATTCATTTTTTCCCGGCTTACCGATCAGGATAAACGCAATCAGTTCATCCGGCAGAAGTGCGGTTTGCCGGTATCCGCGGATGAATTCTTCGATGAGCATTTCCCGCTGCCCTTTTGTTGAAATCAGATTAACCTTTGCCTCAAGCGCCATCAGCACAGGCAGCGTGTCTCCGATCGGGGAAGCCGAGCCGATGTTTCCGCCGATGGTTGCCAGGTTGCGAATTTGCAGCGATCCGAATACATCCAGCATTTTCGCCAGCACCTTCAGCCGCTCGCGCGAATAATCCAGCAGTTCCTGAAGTGTTGTTCCCGCGCCAATGGCGATTTTATTGTGGTCCTCCACAATCATGTTCAATTCATTTACTGCAGAAATATCCAGAATTTCCGGCAGGTGAATCCGTTTCTTGGTCTGCAGCAATGCCGCGTCCGTCGACCCGCCGGTAATCATCGCCGCCGGATGTGTAGTCCTTAAACGCAAAGTTTCGTTCAGCGTAAAGGGCTTCAGATATAGCTGGTTCTTTGCGGATAATTCCAGGGTTGTATGATCGTCAGATATTTCTTTCAGTTGGTTAAAAATGGTATCATGATTTCTTAAAAAATGATCGTTCCCTCCGTTTTTGCACGCTTCAACGGCAGCATCTACGATTGGCCGGTATCCGGTACACCTGCAGAGATTTCCGGTAAGCGCCTCTTCCACGGTTTCCCGTGAAGGATAAGAATGGTTTTTATAAAGGGCAAACATTGCCATCACAAAACCCGGTGTGCAATATCCGCACTGGCTGCCGTGATGATCAACCAGCGCCTGCTGCACAGGATGGAGCACTTCGGCGCCGTTTTTCTGCTCGGCAAGGTGTTCTGCTGTAATCAGTTGTTTGCCGTGGATCATGGGCAGGAACAGCAGGCAGGAATTCACGCATTTGTATTCCAGATCGCCACGCATCCCCGGCTGAGCGACCACCACCGTGCAGGCGCCGCAATCGCCTTCGGCACAGCCTTCCTTTACGCCTTTCAGCCCTGCATAATGGCGAAGAAAGGTCAGTACCGTAGTGGAAGGCTTGAATTTATTTTCACGAAAATCGATTTCGACAGGTGTGTCGTTAAGCAGGAATTGTATGGTGTGCGAAGATTTCATTACATGCCAAATTTTGTATAAAAGTAAAAAATATGCTAGTGCATCCCCAAACCCATCCCGAAAATCTGTTAAATAAGTTTGGTTCAGGCATTGTGATAAGGCTCGTTTTTAAGGATGGTCATGGCGCGGTAAAGTTGCTCCATAAAGATGATCCGTACAATTTGGTGTGAGAAGGTCATTGATGAAAGTGTAATTTTCTGGTTGGCCAGTTTGCAGATATCATCTGAAAAGCCATACGCACCACCGATTACAAAATTCAACAGCTTAACGCCCGAATTCATCCGCTGCTGAACGAATTCCGAAAAACCAACCGAATCGAACGATTTACCTTTCTCATCCAGCAAAACGGTATAACTGCCTTCGGCAATGTGCTTTGCGAGCAGGATACCTTCCGATTCCTTAATCTGCGCCGGCGAAAAGTTTCCGGCTTTCTTCAGTCCCGGAATTTCAATGGCTTCGAAGGGAAGGTAGTTGGTAAGGCGGTTGGTGTACATTTTAAAACCTTCTTCCACAAATTTTTCCTGGGTTTTCCCCATCATGATCAATTTTATTTTCATAGGATGGATTTTTGGCATCAAATCTGTTTTCAATAAAAATCTTTTTCAAAAGATGCAGAATAATTTATCTTTGCAAGAACAGGCAAAAGTAATGAAACTAAATATAATGAATCCGCATAGCAAGCCGGTCGCCGGGCTGTTTTTTCCATTGTTGATCTTTATGATGGCGATGGTCCCGATGTTGGGTACGGCACAGGATGCCCAAACGGTAAAACAGATTACCTCGGCCCTTAATGAAGGAAACGCTGCGGTACTGGCCACGCATTTCAACACCACGCTCGACCTGATCATCCCCAACAACGAAGGCACCTACAGCAAAAAGCAGGCGGAGCAGATGGTAAAAATGTTTTTTGAAAAGCAGCCGCCCAAGTCGTTTACCCTCGAACACCAGGGCAATTCCAACGATGGCTCCACATATCTGATCGGCACGCACAAAACCACACCCGGCAAAAACTACAGGGTATATGTGCTGATCAAAAACCGTTCAGGCACCGCGCTCATTCAGCAGCTTCAATTCGAGGAAGAGTAAACCGCGGCGCTTTCCTGCCACTTTATTTGAAATCATTCGCTTTAATGATAACTTTGCAGCAAAAATGAATTTCCATGAGCATTGACGAAATCATTGCGCAGGCACTGGCCGAAGATCTCGGCGACGGCGACCATACCTCACTGGCCACCATTCCGCAAGCGGCCACCGGCAGGGCGGAACTGCTGATTAAGGAAGACGGCGTGATTGCAGGCATCAACATCGCCAAAAAGGTTTTTGCACAGATCGATCCCAACCTTAAATTTGTCGGACTGATGGACGACGGACAGCAGGTGCGCAAGGGTGATGTGGCCTTTACCGTGGCCGGCAAATCCATATCCATTCTCTCGGGCGAGCGGCTTGCACTGAATTTCCTTCAGCGCATGAGCGGAATTGCCACCGCAACCCGCAGCATGGTGAAACAACTGGAGGGGCTGAACGTGAAACTGCTGGATACACGAAAAACCACGCCCCTGCTGCGTGAACTTGAAAAAATGGCAGTGCGTGCCGGCGGAGGGCACAACCACCGCAAGGGCCTCTTCGATATGATCCTGATTAAAGATAACCATGTGGATTTTGCCGGAGGCATTAAACAGGCCATCGATGCCACGCAGGAATATCTGCAGAAAAACAGCCTTTCGCTGAAAATTGAGATCGAAGTGCGCGATTTCAACGAGCTGGCCGATGTGCTTGCCTGTGGCGACGTAGATCGCATCATGCTGGATAATTTTACAGTGGACGGCATTAAAACCGCCGTGAAAAAAATTGACGGCCGCTACGAAACAGAGGCTTCCGGGGGCATTACCATTAATAACATCAGGCAGTACGGCGAAACGGGAGTGGACTTTATCTCATCCGGCGCATTGACTCATCACATCAAAAGCCTCGACATGAGCCTGAAAGCTGTTCATAATTTTTAAAACATTCCCGTGCTCGATCCGGAAAATAAATATGTTGCGAAATTAGGAGGAAGGGCGGTACAGTTTCTTCGCGATTCGCTGGCTTATTCCATCAGGCTGCTTCGCCGCATCCAGCCGCCGGGTTTCGACCGGCTCCCGCTGTTTACGGTATTGCCGTTTTTTGTGAAGGGATTGTTCGAAGGGCGGCTCACCATCAGGGCTTCGGCTATTTCGTTCGATTTTTTTCTGGCCATTTTTCCATCCATCATCTTCTTTTTTACCATCATTCCTTTTGTGCCTGTGGAGGATTTTCAGCCCACCCTGCTGCAGATGTTGCATGATGTAATTCCACACACATTGTGGGATTTTGTGAGCAGCACCCTCGAGGAGATCATCACCCGGCCCCGCTCCGACCTGCTTTCGCTGGGTTTTATCCTGGCCCTGTATTTTGCTACCAATGGGGTCAACTCCATCATCGATGGGTTTAACTCGTCATTTCACGGCATCCAGTCGCGACCCTGGTGGAAACAGCGGCTGGTATCGATTTTTCTGGTGATCGTACTGTCGATTTTGGTGATCATCGCCATTTCGCTGTTTATCATCGGCGGCTACATAATGAAGTGGCTGGTGCGCGAAGGCATCCTCACCAACAATTTCACCATCGTCATCATACACACCGTACGCTGGCTGTTGATCGTTTCGCTGTTCCTGTATTCGATCTCCTTCCTGTACTACTTCGCGCCGGCCAAGCGCAGGGAGTTCAGGTTTATCACCGCCGGATCGACCGTTGCGACCATCCTGATGATCCTCACTACCTACGGATTTAATTTCTATATCGAAAACTTTTCAAGATACAACGCCCTCTACGGCTCCATCGGAACCCTGCTCGTATTTATGCTCTGGATCTATTTCAATTCGAACATTCTGCTCATCGGCTTCGAACTGAACGCCAGCATAAAGACGGCGGGGAAGGATGCGGGGTGAGGACAGTGATTGATAAATAACATATTATCATGAGAAAAAGTGTAGGTAATTACTTCAAAACATCAATCATTTATGCGATTGTTACTGCATTTGCTCCTGCACTTCAAATTCTTATTCTTCCTGTTATTGAAGGGGACAACCGTTTAAATGCCACTGATTTTTCGCATCTTGCAATAACCGAATCAATATCGGTTTTGGCTATGACCATTGCAATTTATGCAATGGGAAATGCGATTGCCAGGTTCTATTTCGATGTAAGAGAAGACAAAATTGCCTACAATAAACTTGTTTCAAGTGTTTATTCCTCAATCATTTTTCGTGGATTGTTGCTGCTGCTGGCGGGATTGATATTTGGTAAATACATAGGTAAAATCTTTCCTCAACCGGAATTACAGGATTTTTATTCATATGGTTTTGCGGCGATAATAATCGGTATTAACAGGGCAATAATTCTTACCGCCACTTCACTTTATCGTAATGAGCAGAAGGTAAAATTGTTTGTTGTAGTAAATATTCTGCTCGGGATTTTACGGACGGGATTTCAGGTGTATATGGTACTTGATTACCGGATGAGTTTTATTGGTTATGTCTACGGTTCAGCAATTGGCAGTGGTATTACGGCGCTACTTATCCTTGGGTACACATTCAGAAAAACGGGACTGCACTACCACAAGCAGGTCATGAAACAGGTAAATGATTTTGCCAGACCATTATTTCATTTCGGGTTGGTTCAGTGGTCGCTGTTGTTCGCTGATCGCTATTTCCTAAAATTGAATAATTTTCAGGAAGAACTTGGTATTTATGATACAGCCATGCGCTTTATGTTGGGGATTCAATTAATCCTGCAGGGTATTCAGGGAGCCACACAACCTGAAGTATACCGTATGCTCAAGGACAGGAATCAACATACAAATCAGGATTTAAATAACCTTTTGAGTGTTTTACAGGTGCAAACCCTGCTGGTTATTGCAATTGCCATATTTCCGGTAATGTATTTTGCTGAAATATTTTTTGAAACAAGTTTGCAACTGGTCGCCGGAATGATTCCCGTTCTTTTTATGATCAATATTCTGCGGACGCAGTTCGTTGTCTTTTCATTTCCTGTGTATTTCGAGAAGAAGACCGGCTATTTTCTAAAAATAAATTCGCTGGTGCTTATTGTTAACCTATTGTTGAACTATATTCTTGTACCGCATTTAAAGGCATATGGATCGATAATTGCCTTGTATGTATCAGGGCTGATCCAGGTAATTGCCACTTATTATTATCAGGAAAAGTTAATGGACATTTCATTCGATAAATTTAAGCTTTTCGTTTGGCCTATTACCATAGTGCTCTTCACTGCTGTGATGGAGGTTATTAAAATTATGTTCGGCCTGAATTACTTTTTCACATCCGCAATTATTGTTTTTGTTATTTTAACAGGAGTGGTGATGGTATACAAAAATGATGTCAGGAATTATATTGGACGATGAAGAAAATAATTTTAATTTTTCGCGACCTTTCAATTACGGAATCTGCTGAGATAAGGCAGGCTTCTTTAAATGGTTTTGAAATCTATGCAGTTGAAGCTGTCCGCCTCCAGAATATCAACACTAAACCCCTGCCCCTGGAAGCAGAAATTAAACGGGAAATCAACTATAAATTAATGGATCAAGTTTTGCAACTGGGCGACAAGAACATTGACAGGAAACGATTGGCAGATCATTTAAAAGTTGATGAATTTGCGAGCATCTGGTATTATCATAAATTCCGATTGTACTTTCTGAGCCGTAACAAACATTATGAAATGGAAGTTTGCCAAAGACTTTCAGGCGATGGTGTTCAAATCACAGCATATTCTGATTACAACTATGAAAGTTTTCCTGACATGGAAAACATTAAGGTAATTCGTCCTGAAGTAAAGAATAATACCGACTATCTTTCTCTTTTTCATTACCTGGTGTTTTTTACTCTTCGAATTATGGTTTCTTTTTTTAGTCCCCTAAATCGAAGTATTCATCATATGGTCATCGACCGAAGCGAGCGCCAGCCTGTTTTGATGCCTGATCTCACTGTTAAGCCGGGTAATTATAATCTTGAGTATTTATTTATTAAATTCGATAAGCGGTTCTCAATTTTAGGAGAAATTGAAGTGCCGAAATTCAACCGGAGCAATAAATTCCGGCTTAAATGGTCATATTTTCATAAAAGAAGAGGTCGCGTCCCGGTGCTCTTTGGTGAGTATATTCTGTTCAGAGGATTTTTATCCGCAGAGGTTAGAAATCAATACAAGAAAACAAGAAACCTACTAACAGGTAAGCTTAATTATTTACAGTCAAACCTAAATGAACCGTTTGAACAGGATGTACTGAAACAATTGGATAAGCTTCAATCAGCTACAGCATTCTTCATTTTTAAATACTTTTCTTATAAAAAGTATTTCAGCAAGTTCAACCTGAGAACAATTAGCTCAATCGATGAAAACAGCCCTTCCGTAAAGGTGATACTTGATGCAGCCAAAAGGAACAGGATTGCAGCTATAGGTATTCAGCATGGAAATATTCACGATTTGCATCCCGCGTACAAGTTCACTCAAAAAGATATGTATGATCATGCCATGCCCGATGTGACACTGGCATGGGGCGAAAAATGGAAGAATTTCCTTGTTAATAAAGCAAATTTTCCTAAAGAAAAGGTGGAGGTTACTGGACAAGTAAGAACAGACATTATTCCTGCACTAAAGCAGAAAGGTGTGAATATTTTTACAGAAAATACCGTAAATGTAGTGTTTGCTTCGCAGCCTCAGCGCGATCCTGAACTAAGATTTCGGGCAGCATGGGATGTTTTTACGGCGATGAAAGAATTGGGAACAGGTTTTTATTTGTATATAAAATTACATCCCGGTGAACACAGGTCTGAAAAATATTACCATTCGATAGCTGAAAAAGCAGGATGCAGGAACTATACTATCCTTGGTGTTGTTGATTTGTATGAGGTAATCGCCTCGTGTGAGGTGCTGATTACATGCTTTTCAACTGTTGGAACGGAAACCGTTTATTTTAATAAACCGCTAATTATCCTTGATCATTTGAAACAGGATATTCAGCAATATCACCGTGACGGTGTGGCTTGGCAGGCTATCGATTCAGGTCAGTTGAAAAACATTATTGAAAGCATTTCCTCCGGAAAACTTGTCATAGATTCAGAAGCCTACCGCAGGTTTATCAGGTTAAATGCCTTTAAAATTGATGGTAAGGCAGCGGATCGTGTGTTAGAGGTAATTAACAGATATTAATTTATTGGCTGATTTGCTGAATCCATTTATTAATAGCTACATCCAATAAATTCATTTCCTGAAGTATTCTTTCAGCAAATTCCCTGAATACACCCTGGCCGCCCTTTTTATTCATGATCCACGTAGCATGACGGCTTACATAATCCTTAGCGTCTGCCGGACAGGCACTCAGCCCACATACCTGCATTGCAGGAACATCAGGCACATCATCTCCAATATATGCAATTTCAGATAGTGGGATTTGCTTTTCTTTGCTAATCCTTTTCAATAGGTCAAGTTTATTTTTCACTCCGAAATATGCAATATCAATTCCTAGCTTTGCTGTCCTGCGCTTAACGGATTTAACCTGTTCGCCGGTAATAATGCCCACCTGAATATCAGCCAGGTTTAATAATATTATCCCTGCGCTGTCGCTGGTGTTGAATTTTTTGATTTCATTTTCATGTTCGTCATAATACATGCCGCCGTCGGTCCATACACCATCGATATCGGTTATCACAAGTTTAATGTCCATGTTATTCGATCATATTAGGATAAATAATCTCATCTTCAGGAATCATAACTTTCGCCTTTTTCCCGATTACCTGACTTCTTTCTGCCCATCTATAGCCGTCGCCGGGGCTAAGCATGTGGATGTCTCCGTCGGTAATGGTTTCACCTTCGGCGATATCTCTGATGGTTGCTACCGACCTTTCGAGTTTTATCCGGGTCTCCAAAACGGCTTCACTGATAAACATTTTTTCTTCGCCCATGGACTCTTCAATATTCCGGATATCCCTAACCATCCGGTGTATTCCATCGATACCTAACGATGACCGGTGATCGGTACCTTTCATATTTCTGTCGAGCGTAATGTGTTTTTCGATGATTTCGGCACCTAATCCAACGGCTACTGCAGGAACAACAATGCCGATCGAATGATCCGAGTATCCAATCCTGAATTGCGGGTATTGTTTTTTCAGGTAAGTAATGGTTCTGAGGTTTATGTTTTGATATTCTGCGGGGTATTGCGAAAGACAATGAAGGATCGAAATATCTGTATGATATTTTGTGATGATGTTTAATGCGTTGTCCAGTTCTTTTTTACCACCCATACCCGTCGACAGGATTATGGGAATTTTTGTTTCGGCCATTTTTTCGAGCAGTGGCAGATTGGTCAGGTCACGTGAGGCAACCTTTAACCTGTCAGGGATGAAGTAATTCAACAGATTAAGACATCCACCCGAACAAAGTGTTTCTACAACATCCAAATTTTTCTCTTTGGCATACCTGTAGAGTTCCAGATGTTGTTCTTCATCCAGTTCTAAAAATGCACGGTGCTCGCCATACGTTTTTCCAAATGAATTGGGGTTATTGTATGGCTTAAGCATGGCAGATTTGCTCAGTTCTTCATTCAGATCCCGTTTGGTAAGTTTGATGGCATCCATGGGTTTTAGCCTGGTACCAAACAAATCATCAATTGAGGGTCTGGCAACCTCGTCAATTAGCTGTTTGGCTATTTCTACAGAACCATTGTGGTTTTGCCCGATCTCACCGATTAAATAAGTATGTTTCATTTTTGATTGGTATTAATCTGCTGCTGCATCTTGCGTATAAAATCCGGATGCTGGTCGAGCCATTCAATAATATTTGCTGGAGTAACAGAAATATTATCTTTCATCAGACCGGCATACAAAGCGGATTGAATTTCATAATCCTCATGAGTATCCAGCGTCAGGCGAATATCATAACGGTTTCCAATTTTTGCCGGGGCATCCACCAATGATATGTTAAACTCATCAGAATGGTTGTAAAGATAATTGGTTACATGCTCTGAATAAAACTGGTCTTCAGTTTTTTCAGCTACTTCTTTGAGTGCATTTAGCTCAACTACCTCACCCCAGAATCCCAGGTGATTGGTTATTGTTGGTGATCCATCCTTCATCCGGTAACCGGTATAATCTGCTGAAGATTGCAGATGAAAATTCAAAAGTTTCAGTGTTCCCTGAATGTCAAAGAATGGATTATCTGCACACACTCTGAAAATCGTGGATAAGTTATACTTTGAAGCGGCTGAAATGAACCTTTGCAATACATTGCCTTCAGATCCTCTGTACACTTCCACTTTTTTCTGCTTGACATGATCAACCAGCGGATCATCGATTGGGTTGTTGGTGGTTGCGAGAATCAATGGAAAGTTTGAATTTGAATGGATTATCCTGTCAAGAATAACATCAATTAATCGTTGATCACCGTAAAAGGGCACCATCATCTTTTCAGGAAACCTGGTCGATCCCATACGCGCCTGAACTATGATTCCTGTTTTTTGAATATCCACCTCAGTTATTTTGTACAAAAGTAGCAAACATTCACAGTAATTTAAAGAAGCTTATTTTTGCCCCTGAAAATCTACACGAGATGAATAATTTACAAAAAGTATATTTTATCGGAGGGGGAGCCATTGCCACAGCGTTAGGTAATGTGCTGGCGGCAAAGGATGATCTGGAGGTTACTTTGGTTACCATCGAAAATGAGGTGGCTGAAAGCATTACCCATCAGCACATAAACCAGAAATATTTCCCCAGTATCAGGTTGGACAAACGGCTGAAGGCAGTAAATGATTTTTCCATTCTTGCTGAGAAAGCCTTTGTTTTTATTGCCATCCCTTCGGTTGTTGCTGTGGACATAGTTTTAAAACACCGGATTCATCCTGAATCCGTAATCTTAAACCTGGCAAAAGGTTTTGGTGAACATCATCAAACCATCGCGGAGAGTTTATCAGCCAAATTACCAAATCCGGTGTGTACGCTTAAAGGACCATCATTTGCCAGGGAAATCATTAATGGGCAGCATACGGCCTTTACACTGGGAGTTTTCGAAGAGGACATGATGGAAAAGATTCAGCATTTGTTTGATAATACCACGATCCATCTGGATACGACCACTGATGTGAAAGGGGTTGAAATTCTTAGTATCCTAAAGAATATTTATGCGATTGTGGTGGGAATTGTTGATGCCCAGTTTGAATCGCCCAACATGAAATTTTTTATTTTCACCAGGGCATTTAATGAGTTGCGCCGGTTGCTGGTTCTTTTTGGCGGAAAAGAAGAAACCATTTTTAACTATTGCGGGATCGGGGATTTCGCCCTTACCTCACTGAACGACCTTAGCCGCAACCGTACACTCGGATTGCTCATCGGGAAGGGATTTTTTACGGATCACATTTCCAAAAAGGTAGTGCTGGAAGGAAAGATCGCAGTGAATGTTTTTTACGAACTGATGGTGGAACGTAAGATTGATACGTCTACGTTTCCTGTAATGGGAGAATTGTATAAAGTTTTTAATGATGATTATGATGTTTCCCAATTTATCGGAAGGATTTTAAACAGTGACTAATCTCCCCTGATCCAAGTCACGCTCCCCTGCCTGGAGTGGTTGTTTATTTTTCCGAATTTGTCCACTGCGCTGTAATCGCACACCCAGAAGTACACCCATCGGAGGCGTTGCTGTTGTTGATGCGGCCGTCCCATTGGTCGCACGATGGTATCAGATTCCGCGCAGCCGTTTTCACTGCAACAATCCTCCGAAATTTAAATCAGGGTCAAAAAAGGAATTCGCAGCAGCTACATTTGTTTCAGCACTTCACTCAAATCCTCAGCCAGTGCCCTGCGGCTGAACCTGTTAATGGATTTGTTTTCTGCAATAAGCTGCCCGTTTTTAAATTTCCTGAAATACTCCCTGATGATGCTTTTTATTTCGCTGATGTTTCCGAAGCCGGCAATTTTTCCGGCTTTTGTTTCTTCGATGATGCGGGCGGCATCGCCATCTTCGGGGCCGATGCAGAGGATGGGACGGCGTGCCGAAAGGTATTCGAACAGCTTTCCGGTGAGGATCATTCGTGAATTGGGCGTGTTGTTGATCAATAATAAAAGCACCTGAGAGCGTCGCTGTTCTTCGATTACTTTATCGTGATCAAGGTAAGGGATGATTTGGAGGAATGGTTCGAGTTGGTGTTGCCTGATGGATTCCATGACCAGGAAATCCACTTTACCCACAAGTTTGATTTTTAATGCGGAATTGAAATCCCGATCTTCAGCCGTTAATTCCTGAAGGGCTTTCCATAATTCCACCGGATTTCTTGATTTGGCCAGCGTGCCGATATGGGCGATGGAAAATTTTTGATCGGGTACAATTTGCTCTGAAGGCATATCCTCTTCATCGAAACCATTGGTGATCACGTCATAATTCCGCGGCAGGATTTGCTCAAAATCCTGTTTCATGCCTTCGGAGATCACCACCACGCGATCGGCGCTTTTAAGTACTTCCTTTTCCAGCCGTTTATGCTTGCGGTCGGCGGCCGGGGTGAGTTTCAGGTCCTGGTAAAAATCGATGCCTGTCCATGGGTCGCGGAAATCGGCCAGCCAGGGAAGGTGCAATTGCTCCTTCAGCGCTTTGGCGATCAGGTGCATCGAATGGGGCGGACCGCTTGATATGATTACATCCACGGGATTTTGCTTTAGGTAATCGATTAGAAATTTCACCGAAGGCCTGATCCAGAACCTGCGGGCATCGGGGATGAAAAGGTTTCCCCGCAGCCATACCGCCAGTTGCTCGGTAAGTTTGGGTTTCCTGCGTTCGCTCAGGAATGCCGCGTTGATGCGTTCATCTTTTTTGAGCCCGACGAATTTTTTGTACAAATCATACGGCTCCCAAACCCTGGATTTGATGATTTCGGTAACTGCCGGCACATCCTTTTCGAGCGAATCATCCAATACGGGATATTCAGGGTTTTCGGGTGTGTATACCACGGGTTGCCATCCGAATTCGGGAAGGTATTTTACAAACTTCAACCAACGCTGAACCCCGGCACCGCCACTGGGTGGCCAGTAATAAGTGATGATCAGCGCCCGTTTTTTCATGCTATTGTTTTGAAGTGGGGGCGAGTTTGTCTTTCAGTTCATTGCCCAGCGAAGCGAAAAGGATCAGCAGAATAATGATGGAAGTTATCAGCGCGATTTTGCCGCCGGTATGATAAACGGCAGGTTCGAATTTCCAAACGATATCATGACTGCCCGCGGGCACCACCATTGCCCTCAGCACGTAATTGGCGCGCAGGTAGGGCATTTGTTCACCGTCTACATATGCATTCCAGCCTTTATCGTAATAAATCTCCGAAAAAACCACCAATTCCTCTTTTTCCGACCTGAAGCGGTATTCGATTTTATTCGGCTGATAATCTGTCAGCTCGATAACGGCATTTGCATCCGTGCCTGGCATGAAACCTTCGAGTTGTTCTTCAAAACGGTTGTCGATGATGGCGGTGGCTGCCGGATCGAAATTGTCGAGTGCGTCGATTTCCTCATCCGCATTTTCAACCAGGCTGAAATCGTCAACGATCCAGGCATGACCCAGGGCATCGGGATTGAACCGGGCCTGAGGCTGATTATTTTGGTCCTGCATGATGAAATATTTTGTATTGAGCATATTCAGCACATCCATATTGTTTTGGCTGATGTGATGATCGATTAGTTCCTGATACCGCCGGAGTTTAGCCCCGTGATATCCGCCGATGGACTTGTGAAAATATGATGTGCTGGCATCATTAAAAGTATTCACCGTAAGGTTGAGTACCCTGAAATTAGGATCGTCATCCTGCAGGATCTGCTGGTCGGCAGCCGTGACAGTATATGGATTTTCTGCTTTGCGTGCAGCCACAAAATCTTCGTTGTTCAGATAACGGCGGTTTACCCCCCACATATCCACCAGCACCAGTACGATCAGAATCAAAAACGTGTACTGTTTTTTAATCTTTTGCACAATTGCAAGCCAGATAACCAATCCTGCCAGGAGAATAAAAATAAACGAGCGTAAAGCGTCGGCCCTTAAAACGGCGGCCCGGTCATGTCGCAATGCATCTACAATTTCCTGTGGAAATCCACTTTGGATAAGCTGCCGGTCGGCCGGAGAAGAGAAGTTGAAAAGGCTTCCCCCCACAAGGGCAAAAAACAGTGCGATACCACCGGCGATAAAGAAGGAATACTTTAGTGCACTGATGGCTTCTTTCCGGTCGGTTTTTTTGTCGAAGATGCGGTGAAGGGCAATAATACCGAGCAACGGAATGGTAAGTTCGGCGATGACCATGATCATCGACACAGCCCTGAATTTGTTGTAGCCGGGCACATAATGCAGGAAAAATTCGGTAAGCCCCATAAAGTTCTTTCCCCAGGCAAGCATGATACCCAATACGGTGGCTGATAAAAGCCACCATTTCAGCTTTCCTTTCACCACAAACAATCCCATCACAAATAAAAACACCATGATGGCGCCGGCATATACCGGACCGGAGGTAAAAGGCTGCTTGCCCCAATACAGCGGCAAAAACTGCAGATACTGCTGTGCCTGCTGGGCGGGCAGCGCCTGCCGGAGTTCTTCGTAGGTATTTGAATTTACCGATGGGTTTTGCCCTGAGCCGCCTCCCATAAAATCGGGGATCAGCAGGCTCATGGTTTCGGTTACCCCGTAACTCCACTGAGTGGCATAATCGATGTCGAGGCCGGTGGTGCGGTTTTCCTGCTCGGAAGTCAGTTCGGTTTTTCCGCGGATGGTATATTTTCCGTATTCCCAGGTAGCCCAGAGGTTGGAAATATTGGTTCCCACCGCAAGCAAAGCTGCAATCACCAGTACACCGGTTGCCTTAAAAAAGTGTGGCATCTCCTTTTTGCGGACGCTTTCCACAAGCTGTGCAATGCCGAATATCACCACGATCATCAGCAGGTAATAGGTGATCTGGAGGTGGTTGGAAAGTAATTCAAGTCCGAGAAACAGCGCCGTTAATGCTGCTCCCCAAAGGTATTTGCCGCGGTAGGTCAGGATGATCCCTGCCAGCACCGGCGCCATGTACCCGATGGCATGCGCCTTGGAATTATGCCCCGCTTCGAGGATAATGAAAAAATAAGACGAGAAGGCAAAGCCTACGGCACCCAGAACCGAAAGCCACGGATTTACCCGCATCACGAGCATCAGGATAAAAAATCCAAGAAAATACAGAAACACCAGCCCGATGGGGTGTGGCAGTCCAAGCTGAAGGATATCATCAACATACCCGAGAAGATTGCCTTTGTAAATGGTAGAAATCTGATAAGCCGGCATCCCGCCAAACATGGCATTGGTCCACAAAGGCTCCTGCCCGGTTTGCTCACGGAATTCGATGATCTCCTGCGACATACCGCGCCAGTGGGTAATATCGCTCTGGTTGATCCTTTTTCCTTCGAGAATGGGTGAAAAATAACTCACCGTCAAAATGATGAAAACAACAATGGCCGCCAGATAGGGCCAGATGTGCTTGATCGAATATTTTTCCATGCGTGCAATATGTGATGTGCGTTATTCTTTTATTTCTTCATAATCGACATCCTCGGTAGATTCGGGATTGAATTTGCTCTTTTTCGATTCCGGGGGCACATAATCCACTTTTACTTCGCCTTCCTTTCGGCGATCTTCAGGCTTTTGCTGATTTTGAAACTGGCCGAAACGCTCTTGTGTTTTGCGAATGAAATATCTGAGCAGGTAAGGGAAAATATATTTGGAGAGCAGGTAGTAAACCACAACAAAGCTCAGGATAAACAGCAATAACTTCATTTGTAATGTTTAATTTCTTTTGCTTGTAATTTAAAAACAACCGCCCTGCGAAGTTATTGTATTTTTTTTTAGAATGCCTGAAAATAAAACCGCAGACAGCCCGTGGGCGGAAGTTTGGCACCAATAAAAAAAGAAGATGACGGGCGCCATCTTCTTTTCACCATTATTGAGCTATGAAAAATATGTTTATCTCTTGTCGAGTCTTTCGTCAGAAACGGTTAATCTTTTCCTTCCCTTCGCTCTGCGGCGGGCCAGTACTTTGCGGCCGTTTGCCGAGGCCATGCGGGCCCTGAATCCATGTTTGTTTACCCGCTTACGTCTTGATGGTTGAAATGTTCTCTTGCTCATTGTTCTCTCATTTTTGGGAGTGCAAAAGTAGACTCTTTTTTATTATTAGCAAAAAATTTTTGGAGAAAAATCAAAAAAAAGTTGCCGGCACGAAACCGGCAACTTTCAGTAGAATTATTTCTTCGGTACATGTTTGAGGGTTTCTACGAGGAAATCCCAGAATTTCTGTACGGTATCGATATTCACTTTTTCGTCGGGCGAATGCGGATAGCGAATCGTAGGACCGAAAGAGATCATATCCAGGTTGGGGTAAACCCCGCCCAGCAGGCCGCATTCCAGACCGGCATGTATGGCTTTGATGTCCGGAATCTTGCCGAAGCGCTGGTTGTAAATCTCTTTCATTTCCTTCAGGATCGGCGATTGGGGATTTGGCTTCCACCCGGGATAGTCGCCGTCGAATTCCGTATCGGCACCGGCCAGATCGAATACGCTCCTGATGGTTTCGGCCAGGTCGTATTTTGCCGAATCCACCGAGCTGCGCACCAGGCTCAAAGCCGTGGCCTGGCCGCTTTGAACTTTTACCACTGCCAGATTCGTGGAGGTTTCCACGAGTCCTTCCATATCGTTGCTCATGCGGATTACGCCGTTAGGGCAGGCATGAATGGCATTAATGAAATCACGTTGTGCCTGCTCCTCCATCACCTTTGCGGGCTTTGTCACCGATTCGCAAGTGATCTTCAGGTCGGGATCCACGGTGGAGTATTCGTTTTGTACGGTTTTTTCGTAGTCGTTCACAAATTTGATGAAGGCCTCCCTATTTCCTTCGCTCACTAAAACGATGGCCCAGGCTTCGCGCGGAATGGCATTTCTCAGGCTGCCGCCTTCCACTTCCGAAAGTCTGATTTGGTACTCTGCCATAGCTTTATTAAGCAGCCTGAAAAGGAGCTTATTGGCATTTCCGCGATAAAGCGGGATATCGATACCCGAATGGCCGCCTTTCAGACCTGATATTTTTACCCGGTACGGGTATTCATTTTCGGGTGTTGAAACTTCCGTGTATTCGAGTTTTGCTGTGGCATTTATTCCGCCCGCGCAACCGATGTAAAGTTCGCCTTCATCTTCGGAATCCATATTCAGCAGGATATCTCCATTCAGCAGTCCGGCTTTCAAACCAAATGCGCCGGTCATGCCGGTTTCTTCATCAACTGTAAACAAAGCTTCCACGGGACCATGCTGCAGATCGTCGGCCTCGAGCACAGCCATGGCTGCAGCCACACCCATGCCATTATCAGCGCCCAGGGTGGTTCCGTCGGCAGTTACCCACTCGCCATCCACATAGGCTTCGATGGGATCGGTTTCGAAGTTAAAATCCTTGTCGCTGTTGGCTTGTGGTACCATGTCGAGGTGACCTTGCAGTATCACACCCTTGCGATCTTCCATGCCGGGTGTGGCCGGCTTTTTGATAATCACGTTACCCACACCGTCAACAATGGTTTCCAATCCCAGTTTTTCGCCGAATTCCTTCACGAATTCAACTGCTTTGCCTTCCTTTTTCGATGGCCTTGGAATGCGTGTCAGTGCTTCGAAATGTTTCCAAAGCGCTTCCGGTTTCAAACCACTCAAATCAGTACTCATGCTATTATTATTTTTGAATTTATAATTTGTTTCGAGAACCACAAAAGTAATAAGATTTCCCCAAGGGAAGTGTCGCCGCAAAGGGTGGGAATATTTTTAAGAAAAATTAACCTGACGGTTTTTTGCCTGCCGCTGACGTAACGCTTCATACACCACTATTGCCGCAGCCACCGACACATTCAGCGATTCGGTCTGTCCGGTGATAGGAATCCGCAGTTCATGGTCGCATTTTTTAAGGTAGGCCGGCGATACGCCATCCTCCTCCGAACCCATGATAATGGCTGTGGGTACATCCATGGGAACCTCATAGAGGAGCGTGCCGGATTTTTCGGTGGCGGCCACCATCTGCAGCCCGCTGTCTTTTAGCATATCGATGGCCTGACTGAGGTTTTTGCTGCGCGATACAGGGATATTGTTCAGCGCGCCGGCCGAGGTTTTCATGGCATCGGCGTTGATCTGTGCCGAACCTTGCGCTGAAATCAATATACCATGCACGCCGGCACATTCTGCTGTACGTGCTATGGCGCCGAAATTCCGCACATCGGTAATGCGGTCGAGGATCAGGATCAACGGCGTTTCGCCCAGCTCGAAAGCGCGCTGCACAATTTCTTCGACAGGATGATAAGTAACGGCGGAAACGAAAGCCGCAATCCCCTGATGGTTTTTCCGGGTAAGCCGGTTGAGTTTTTCAACAGGAACATGCTGATAGGGAATCTCCAGGTCCTTCATCAGCGCATAAAGCTCCACAAAATGTTCACCCTTTAAACCTTTTTGAATAAATACCTTGTCGAAATCCTTGCCGGCCTTCATGGATTCTATTACCGGACGGATGCCGTAGATCAGGTTATCGCTTTTTTGTTGCATATTTTTTTTTGCGAAAGTAATCAATCGTGGTGAGATGGGTCGGGATTTTCGGGGGCATAAAAAAACCCGGCGCGAAGGCCGGGCTATCAAATCAATCAGCAGTATGTGCGCTTACTTCTATATTCGGTGGGTTGTTTAAATGCTCTTTCACTGCACACAAATTTGCCGCGTTGATCACGGCCGATTTGTATTTCTCCGGAAAACTCTTCGGAAGGTTCACTTTAAGCTCAATTTTGTCGATGAGCCTTGTTTTGTAATTATAATTCATTTTTTGGGTAATGATGATGTCATCGGTGGGGATATTGCGCTGATCACAGAACGACTTCACATAAATTCCGGCGCAGGTTCCGATGGAAGCCAGAAAAAGCGTAAACGGTGCCGGAGCCGATCCGTCGCCACCTGCCTGCAAGGGCTGGTCGGTGGTGATCATCTGCCCGTTGAATTCGGCATTGACTTTCTTTTTACCTTCGAAGAAGATTTTCATTTCCATATCGGGTTGTTTTTTTTATAAAGTGCAAAAATAATCATTCAACCCCGCGTAAAATCTTCTGTAAGAAAATGTAATACTGACAAGGGTTTCAGCAATTCTGACCTGCTAATTACGAACCGTTTTACGGTGCTCCGAACAGCAATTCCCGGTCGCGTTTCCGGGCGTCGGGATACCAGTTTTCAGGAAGTATCTGCCAATTAAAATTTACCTGTGGGTTCAGATTTCCTTTTTCAGCGATCCACTTCATAAGGTAGAACCTGAGATCTTTTTCCGTGGATTCGATGATGCGTTCACTCAGCAATTCGCTCCTGATTTTCGCTCCCGCTGTCAGGTGTCCTCCGCCGCCGTTTCCGCGGTAGGAGTTTACCGCAACCTTATAGGTGGCATTTACATCGAAAGGGCTGCCATCGGGCATCGAGACGATCTCCACGCGTTCTCCTGCAGGACGGCTTACATCCACCGTGTAAATAATCCCTTCTGCCGAATCGAAATTATAATAAGGGTTTTCGAGCCTGGGGCCGGTTGCCGCAGCATTTTCTTCGAATTTCAGCAGGTGATCGCCCGACTCATTCATGGTATTGAACCAGAGTGCGGCGGAATATTCGAGGAAATCGTGAATTTCCTGCCCTCCGAGTTTCATGGTGTAAAGGAGATTTTCGTAGCGGTAAAGTTTAAACATGTCGCGCACCTCAATGGGTCCTGCTTCGATGACTTTATCAAACGACAACGGCGCAGCAAACGAAATTTGCGCATCCGAGATTTCGAGTTGCGCCTGGTGGATCAGGTCGGTAAACGCAGCATCGCCGAAAAGCGCATTCCTGGTGTAAATATCGGTTTCGAGCACGGAAATGGGTTTGGAAACGTAATCTTCCACCTCTTCAAAATACGACCCGAATTTTTCCATGAAAGCTTCATCGGGCGCAAAAGTTTCCATGTTTACAATGCTCCCCCGGATTTGCTTCTGGTAATGGTTGGTGGTTATATTCAGTTCCAGGGTTATCTCAGCCACTGCTACATCACGTGCCCGGCTGGTAGGTCCGAGAATTTGAACCGGCTGCCCGGCCCAGTTGGTGATCTTTTCGTTCCAACCCTGGTGATCATGACCCACAAATACCACATCGAACCCCGGAACCTGCTCTGCAACCAGTTTCGATGCATTTTCGTTTAAAGGAGTTTCAGCAGTCTGGCCGCCATAGGAATGATCGATGCCTGCGTGGAAAAGCCCGATCAGCAGGTCGGGTTTTTCATTGCGCTTCAGGTAATCCACCCAGTACTCTGCTGATTCGATCATATCCATAAACTCCATGCCTTCCCAAATCTGTGGCGGAAGCCATTTGGGAATAGCCGGCGTGATGAGGCCCAGCACCGCAATTTTCACCCCTTTTACATCGATGATGGTATAGGGCTGGAAATAAGGCTGCCCCGAGGACGTCCTGACCGCATTGGCTGCAAGCCATGGAAAATCGAACTCTCCGGCCAGTTTATCATAAACCTGATGCCCTGCTTCAATGTCGTGATTACCTACAGTTGCCCCATCGTACTCCATAAAATTCATCATCTCTGCAGCGATATGCGTTCCGCTTGTTTTCTCGAAATTGGAATAATAAACCGCCGGATCTCCCTGCAAAATATCTCCGTTATCAAGCAAAATCGTCACCTGATCCGGATTTTGCCGTTCCTGATTAACATAACTGCTCACGTGTGCCAGGGAATGGCCGGTAGGCTGGTCCTCAATCAAATCGTATGGAAAAAAGGCACCGTGTACATCACTGGTCTCGATAATTTTAATGGTGAGCTGTTCAGGTCGCTCAACCGGTTGACATGCGAAAATAAAACCCGAAACCACAGCCATGAGTAACAGCCGGATTTTTCCAGCTAAAGCGGAATTTGTGTTATCCATAAATTTCATCTGCTCAATTAGTTTTATACAAAAACCCCCTCAGGAAGCCATTGTTCAAGAAAGCGCAAAAGTAGTCATTCCGTTAAATGCTGCAATATCCAAATGATTGAACTTAAATTCCCATTTCTGGATTAATGCAACTGCAGGAGAAATGGCCCACGCTTGCTTTATTTTGGTACCCTGCAGGATTACTCAAATCCCGGCGCAGGACGATATTACAAGTCGGTAAATAATTTCCCGTGGGGGATGCTCATTCCTCAGCCATTCAATTATCCGGTGGAAAAACCGACATCAATGAAGCGCATTTGAAGTTTTCGGAATGGGCCGAAAGCAATGGCTCGAGCTATCAGGATTGGTTCCAGAACAACATTGGCTACCGCGATGAAAGCAAAAGCTATTAATTCGAAATAGAATTTCTTGAAAGGCCTTCCACTAAAAACGGAAGGCTTTTCTTATTTGCAGGTATGATATTTGGTTTGCTAAAGAATTGAGAATTTTCTATCATCTGGAATACAATCCCCATTAAGGGAATTTATCCATAAAAAAGCCACGCCCCAAGCCTATCGACATCAATGGATTATTGTGCCGATATGGCGATGGTGCATTTTTTGCTTATGAAATGCGCAGGCCCGTGTACAATGATGCATAGCCTGATTAATTATGAAGAAACACATTGTAATCATATTCATATTAGCTGTAGTTTTTCTTTCCGGTTGCCATAAAGAAGTTACGCACCCGGATACAGGTACGCCATCGATGTTCGAACTGGATATTCCTCCGGATTTCGATTGGAAGACCATCCGGCCCGTGGATGTTTGGATTAACGGCATCGAAGATTCTTCGACCCGGACACACACCCTCACCATCAAATCTGTGAATGGAGGAGTTTATTACAAGAAAAAACATTCCGTGCGGGATGATCTCCATATTCGCCTTGAAGTACCTTCGGATATTGAAAGTCTTTTTCTGAGCTATGGCAATCTGCATACCGAACTGGCCATACAAAACGATGTGGCTGCCTATACTTTTACGTCATCCGGCCTGAAGAGTGCTTCATTTTTAGCAGAATATACCGATTCGGACCAGGACGGAGTTTACGACGTGGATGACGAATATCCGTACGATATTCACAGGGCGTACAACATGAATTATTTCGGCGATGCGCCGGTTTCCTTATCATTTGAAGATAACTGGCCTTCACTCGGCGATTTCGATTTTAACGATCTGGTACTGGATGCTTCTTTGAAGATTGTTACCAATGCCAACGATCAGATGGTGGAAATGTATGTGCGGCTGGTGGTTAAGGCCATTGGGGCAAAGTTTGTAAATGGCTTTGGTTTCCAGCTTAAAAGCATACCGCCACAAGCAATTATGGAAGTTTCGGGCATGCTACTGACTAAAGATGTGATATCATTGAACAGCAACGGCACGGAAGCCGGACAGTCTACGGCCACAATCATTGCTTTCGATAACCCGTTTCTGCTCTTGCCCCATCCGGGAAACGGAACAGGGGTGAATACCATGAAAAAGGCTTCTTTTGTGCAACCGCGCGAGTTGTTGATAAAAATCAGTTTTATGGATGAGGGGATTTCCGGAAACGGGCAACCGATGTATTACAGCGAATTCACCATGCAGGACGAAGCCTTCAATCCCTTCATTTTTGTAGATGGCAACCGCAGACGCGAAATCCATCTGCCGGGATATGTCCATACCGACCTGGCCAAAGAGGCGATGTTCAGCACCATTAACGATGCGACCAACCCGGCTGCAGGAAGATATTACACCTCGGTAAACCACCTGCCCTGGGCAATCCTGATCCCTCAGGTTTTTGACTACCCCATCGAAAAAGCACAAATTCCCGCTGCGCATTTAAAATTTGCCCAATGGGCACAAAGCGGCGGCGTGGTTTATAAAAACTGGTACAAAAATATTCCGGGATACCGGGATTTTACCCAGATCTACTGATCAGCGGATCAGTAGTAGTGCGTGCGCACCACAGGCTGCCAGAGCGCACGGTAAGATTCACGGAAACTTCCTTTGCAAACAACTTCGAATATACACTTGTGGTGGCTTTTCAATTCTATGATCTGTTCGAAAGTACAGGGGCTTTTCCCGCAATGGCCGGTCTGGCATAACAGGTCTTCGTTGCAGCAGCTCCGGCCAAGCGACCAGAAGAAATCATTAAGTTTGATCACCGGATGCTCCGACCGCGCGGCGATAATCCTGAAGGCTTCAATGCAGGCAGATCTTACAGGTTCGTCGCTTTGCAACGGCTCCCGGTTAGTGAGCCTTTCTCTTAATGCTTCATCTGTGATTTCTACACATCCCGTACGTAAAAGCACCCGCTGCATGTGATAATCCATGATCGGAATGAAATGCTGCGGATCATCGATTCTTAACAGTCCCGCTTCGATAAGTAATTTAATGAGAAAGGTCGACTTTTTTTGTTGCGGATCAGCATAGGCTTCAAATTGCGGGAGCGTTTCGTACAAACCGTTGCCACGATCGATCAGCATATGATTTGCGCACTGGATGATTTTCTGAACACTGCCTGAAAATCGCTCATGGATTTTTACGGCGGCATCTTTCATCAGTTCCGCACGTTCATCCAGCCGGTCCAGCGTACAACTTTGCATATCCCGGCCCGTGGAAAATTCCCGGCAAAGCAGGGCAGCAATTTCCCCGTTGCCGGTTTTCGCAAGAAAATCAATCTGCAGCAACCGGTGATCCGCCTTGGCGAGGTTTACAAACACATGCTCTATAAAATCCCAACCGTACAGTTGGAGCTCCCTGTGATACAAATTGTAGGTATGGTGGCAGATGGCCACAGCAAAGAAATGCATGCTGAACCTCAATTCATCGGCAGCCTTCAGTGTGAGGTATTCCCGTTGGTAAAATTCATTCCGCAGTTTCAAAGGCGAGATGGCGCCGGCTATTTCACGGCATTTGCTTTCGTTTACCTCAATAGACAGGCTCATACTCCGAAGAACTTACCTGGGGTAAACGCCGAAAAATTTGTTGATACCCCTGTGAAACTTATGAATTCCTTCTACGGGGTTCGCAAACATGAGGATGCACTGCCGCTGGATCAGGTTTATATTGTTTTCGATGGCAAAATCGATGGCCTCGTCATTTTGCGACCCCTGCTGAAGCCAAACATGTGCGATTCCCTTTTCATGCGCTTCTTTTACCAGTTGAAGGCTGTGCCTGGCGCTGGTGCTCACCAGCAGCGCCTGAACTTCATCCGGCAGGTCAGCTATCTTTTTATAGCACTTTACCCCTTCGATAGCTTCCATCTCCGGATGAACCGGATAAAGGATGTATTGATTTTTAGCCATTTCTTTGAAGGCGGCATTTCCG
>JBKHBQ010000013.1:0-27295 GCA_046542305.1 Bacteroidales bacterium | reverse complement strand
GCGATATCCTGCGGACCGGGATAATATACCGGCTGCAGTTCCTGTGGATTTTCAAAAACACCGTCGCCCGTGGTAGTCCAGGAGATACTTTCGGCGTGATCCACAAAGGCTTCAAATCCCATGTAGCTTTCGCCGTCGCACAGTGTAGCATCTTCGCCGGCATAAGCTATCGGCGGATGGTTTATTTTGAGCGTGAGTGTATCTTTGGTTTCGCCGCACTGACCGTTTACTGCAGTAAGGATTAATTGTACCTCACCCATCAGTTTGTCGTAGTAGCTCATAAAGTACTTCGGATTAAGGGCGGTAGCAGGTACAAAGCTTCCGGTACCGGTAGTCGACCAGTAAACGCTTGTATGGTTCGTCGCCGTTCCGTTCAGGATTACGAACGATTCGGTGTCGCAGCTTTCCATGTCTTCACCGGCATAGGCAGTGGCTGAATTCACGAACGAAACCACTACACAGTCAGTGTCGTCGAGGCATGGCTCTTCGGCAATGGCTGTCAGGCAGAGTTCTGCCTGCATGGCAGCAATGTCGTCCGGGCCGGGGATGTACGCCGTGATCAGGCTTTGCGGATCGGTAAAGGTACCGTCGCCGTTGGTGGTCCACTCCACCGCGATCTGGTTTTCTGCAGATCCGCTCAGTGCAGCACTGCCTGGAATACATGCGGTAAAGTCCACTCCTGCATTTGCGATGGCATCGTCGCAGGTTTCGATGATGGTCAGGATCATCGCATCCTCATCCGCCAAGGTACACGGATCGACCGGCGATGCAGTCAGCGTGAGTTCGACGGTTCCGGCGGTAATATCCTCCGGCGCCGGGAAATAGGTGGCTGCGATCAGGCTGTTGTTATCGAATGTGCCCGATCCGCTGCCTGACCACAACACGGCCGAAGCATTTGTTGCTGTTGCCGTGGCAAGCGTAAAGGCCTGGTCTTCCTCGATGGTTGCATCCTGTCCGGCATCGGCCACAGGGTTTTGCTGAATGCCGAGCGTCATGCAGCTCGTCATATCCACACAACCTTCGATGGCCATGGCCGTAAGGCAAAGTTCCACCGTTCCGTTCTGTACATCCTGAACTCCGGGTGTGTATACCGGATTAAGGATGTCTTGATCGTTGAAGGTACCGTCGCCGGATGTCTCCCATACCAGCGATGTAAAATATTCAGCCGTGCCGTTTAACGGCGCAGAGTTGTTTTCACAGATCACAAAATCTTCTCCGGCATCCACTGAAGGAGGCGTTATCAGCGTCATGATCAGGCAGTCCGAAGCGGGATTGCATTGTCCGTACCCCAGCACCTCAAGGCAGATTTCTACCTCACCGGAAATCATATCTCCCGGTCCAGGCAGATAAAGCGGGTTGAGACTGGTGTCATCCATGAATACCCCATCGCCATCGGTGGTCCAGGTGAAGGAGCTGTAATTTTCCGCCAGGGCATTAAGGCCAACGCCACTGCTTCCGCAAATGGTCATATCCTCACCTGCATTGGCAACCGGCTGCCCATGAAGTGTGATCACTACCACATCCGAAGCGGAGAGGCACGGGTGGTAAGCAGTTGCTTCGAGCGTCAGCTCTACGGTTCCCAAAGCAATATCACCGGGGCCAAAGGTATAGACCGGATTTGTGGTTTGCGGAAAATCAAATGTGCCGTCACCGTTGGTGGTCCAGTTTAGTCCGGCAAAGTAGTTTGCCTGTGCAGACATCTGCACCGAAACCTCGCCTTCGCACACGTTCATGTCGGTGCCTGCATCGGCAGTTGCATCCTGGCATTCATCCACAAAACTGATGATCACCATGTCATCGGCAGCCACCTCGCATGGCGATAGCGAGGAAGTGAACATGCTCAGTTCCACATAACCCTGGAGCCAGTCGGAAATACCGGGCTGGTAGGTCGGGTTTACAACGGTTTCGTTCGAGAAAGATCCGGTACCGTTGGTGGTTACCCATTGAACGAGGTCATAATCGGTGGCATATGCTTCCGAAAGCGTGTAAACCTCGTATTTAGGAATGGTATTGTCTGATCCGGCAAAAGCAAACGGTGGCTTTTGCAGCGTAAGTACCATGCAATCGGTGGCATCCTGGCAGGTATCGGCGGCATACGCAGTAATGCAAAGCGTGACCGTGCCCGATTCCAGATCTGTGGGGCCGGGTGTGTAAACAGGGTTCAGGCCTGCTTCATCATCAAACACTCCGTCTCCATCGGTAGTCCATAGCAGCGATTCGTAGTTGGAGGCTGTTGCGGAAAGTTGGTATTGCCCGTCGCTGGTACACATGCTGCCATCATCACCGGCATCGGCAATGGCATCCAGGCAGCTTGTGATCAGGAATTCGATATGCACCGCATCTTCTGCCATGAAGGTACACGGATCTATCGGGAATGCCTGTAATGTCAGGGTAACCTGCCCGGCTGCATAATCCGCCTGGCCGGGGGTATACTGGGTATTCAACAAGGTCGGGTCGTTAAACGTGCCTGTTCCGCTGCTGCTCCAGAGAAGCTCCTGATAATTATCGGCTGTTGCCGACGATGCATTCCATGGATTTCCCTGTTCCAGTGTAAGATCTTCACCGGCATAGGCCGACGGGTTTTGCTGAATGAACAGCGACATGCAGTCACTCGTTTCACCACATCCGTTGAGGCCGGTGGCGGTGAGGCAGATTTCCGCCATTCCTGTTTCCAGATCGCCGGCTCCCGGCGTATAGATCGGGTTGGGGATGTTCGGATTGTCGAAACTTCCGTCACCTGTAGTTGCCCAGTTGAAGGTATTGTAATGATCAACCGAACCGTTGAGCTGTACTGTATTTCCTTCGCAGATATTAATATCCTCACCGGCAAATGCAAAAGGCAATTGCTGAATGGTTATAAACAGGCAGTCCGTGTGGTCCTCACATCCTGAATTACCCCACGCCGTGAGGCAAATCTCAACCCCTCCGTTCAGGATATCCTCCGTTCCGGGTGTGTACGTTGTATTTGCCAGGGCATTAGCTGCAACGTTCCCATCACCTGATGTAGACCAAAGGACTCCCGAAGCATTATTGGCTATACCGTTCAACTGCAGGCTTTCTCCCTCACAAATGGTGGCATCTGCACCTGCATTGGCAGCAGGTTCGGGTTGGAAGGTAACGATCAAACAATCTTCCACATAAGTGCAGCCTGTTAGTCCGTTGGCAATGAGGCATATTTCCACTTGTCCGTTATTCAGGTCATTCGGACCTGGATAGTAAACGGTTTCCAACATGGAGGAATTGTCGAAGGTTCCGTCACCATTGGAATACCAGTTTGAAGCGGAATAGGAAGAAGCCTGCCCACTGAGGACAAAGAAAGAGGAAGTTTCACAAATAGTTAAATCCTCACCGGCATAAACGGTTGGGGCAGGCTGAATCATAATGTTTATACAATCTGTATAATCATTGCACGGGCTATTTGCTACTGCCGCGAGGCAGATTTCCACGTTCCCCGTGGCAATATCGTTAGGACCTGGTGTGTACACAGGTTTGAGCAGACTTGGGTCGTTGAATGTGCCATCGCCGCTGGTGGTCCAGATCAGGGCCGCATAATCGGAGGCGGTGGCAGTATTGAGCTGAAGTACGGATGATTCGCAAATGGTGCGATCGTTTCCTGCATTTGCAACCGGTGAAGGAGTGATGGTTACCTGCAGACTCTCAGAAACTGCTGTGCATCCTTCCAATCCTGAGGCGGTCAAGGTCAGCTCCACTATCTCAGCGGAGAGGTCAGCGGGGCCCGGTGTGTAAACCGTGGCCTGTGTTCCAGAATTTTCGAAGCTGCCATCGCCCGAGGTTGTCCAGAGCAGCGAAGCATAGTTTTCGGCGGTGGCATTCAGGCTTACCGGTTCCGATTCACAGATCACCTGATCTTCACCTGCATTAACAACGGGTTCAGGATTAAATACAACCGAAAGACAATCGGAGGTTGCTTCACAGGCACCGGTGCCAGCGGCAGTCAGGCAAAGTTCCACCATGCCGGTGGTCAGATCGTTTTCCCCCGGAATATAAACCGTTACCATGTCGTTGGCAGCCGTAAACTGTCCGTCACCGGTAGTGGTCCATAACACAGAGGTTTGGTTGGTAGCAGATCCGGTTAATTGTACGGTTTCAGTTCTGCATATACTTTGATCTTCGCCGGCAATAGCCTGCGGATTGAGGTCGATATTCAGCGAAAGCTGATCGGCGGCATCCGCACAATTGTTAAGCGAAGTGGCAGTAACCGACAGGTTTGCCTGCTGGTTTGCAATATCCTGCTGGCCGGGCGTATAAACCGGGTTGGCTGCGGTTGGATCGTCAAAGGAACCATCACCGGAGGTTTCCCACAGCAACGTGCTGTAGTTGTTTGCAGTGGCGCTTAATTGTACATTTTCGTCTTCGCAGATGGTGATATCGCTCCCGGCATCCACCAAAGCAGCAGGAAGAACGGTAAGCGTAATGCAATCTACTCCATCAGTGCATGGTGCGTAGGCATATGCGGTGAGGCAGAGTTCGGCAGAACCGTTGAGGATGTCTGCCGGCCCCGGCGTATAAAGCGGATTCAGCGCAGAAGGATCGTCGAATGTTCCATCACCCGTTGTGGTCCACTCCAGGCTTTGGTAGTCATTGGCGAAAGCGTCAGAAATTTCGAAATCAAGTCCCTCACAAATGCTGATATTTTCTCCGGCATAAACCAGTGGTGTGTGTTCAATATTCAGAATCAGTTCATCGGTTACCTGTCCGCAAAATTCGCTGTCTGCAGTAAGGGTGAGCACGGCAGATCCGCTGAACAGATCTCCGGGTCCCGGATGATAAACCGGCGTAAGCGAATTGCCACTGGCAAAATATCCGTCCCCGGAGGAAGTCCAGGCAAGCGTTGTGTAATCTTCTGCAGTTGCCGAAAGGCTGACATTGCCATGCGTTTCGCAGATGATAATGTCTTCGCCTGCATACACCTCCGGATTATTTTCAAAATATACAGTAAGGCAATCTGTAGCATCCAGGCAATCACCATCGGCAAATGCTGTGAGGCATAGTTCGGCCATTCCTGTTAGCAGATCGTTCGGGCCGGGGATATACTGCGTCTGCAGCACGGCAGGATTGGTAAAGGTACCATCACCCTGTGATTCCCAAAGTACACCTGTAAATGCCTGGGCGGTTCCCGAAAGCAGAACATCTCCGGGCAGGCAGGCATGGAAATCCGCACCTGCATCGGCAATGGCATCATCACATCCTTCCACGAAAGTGATCACCTTTTCATCCGCTGCCGCAATCTGGCAGGGGTCTGATGCCGAAGCGGTTATTGTAAGTGTTACGGTGCCGGCAGCATAATCGTCAGCACCCGGGTAATAGGTGGTATTGATTACCCCGGCATCCTGGAAACTGCCTGTTCCGGAAGTTGTCCAAAGCAGGGATGAAAAATTTTGAGCCGTTGCAGCGGCCAGATAATGGTTTTCTCCGATAATTACCGTGGCATCTTCGCCGGCAAAGGCCGAAGGTTCCGGCTGGAAAAACAGCGTCATACATGAAACCGCATCATTGCAAAGGCCGGAGGCGGTTGCGGTTAGGCAAAGCTCCGCGCTTCCGGCAGCCAGATCAGATGGCCCGGGTGTATATACCGGGTTGAGGATGCTGGCAGCATCGAAGGTGCCGTCTCCCGAGGTAGTCCAGTTGATGGTCGCGTATTGCTCTGCCGAACCACTTGCCGCAAATGTATTGTCTTCGCAAATGGTTTGATCGTTTCCGGCGAAAGCTGTGGGTGCCGACTCAATATTCAGTGTCAGCACATCGGTAGCCGGATCGCACCCGTAGATACTTCCGGCAGTTACTGTAAGTGTAACTGTTTCAGAGATGATGTCCTGTGGTCCGGGTGTGTACACCGGTGCTGTTGAGGCAGGGTCGTCGAAAGATCCGTCCCCGGAGGTGGTCCAGGAAATTTCACTGTAATTTTCGGCTGTGGCTAAAAGATTCGCAGAACCTGTTTCGCAAATGCTTGCGTCGCCGGATGCTGTAACTGCAGGAAGCGGCCATACGGTAAGCGTAATGCAATCGCTTGTTTCGGGGCAGCTTCCTTCGCCAAATGCTGTAAGGCATATTTCCAGGCTTCCAGTTGCCAGGTCATTAGGGCCGGGCATGTATGTGGTCTGAAGATTTGCAGCATTTTCAAAGACGCCGTCGCCGCTGGTAGTCCATTCGATGGAAGTATAATTTGTGGCGGTGCCTGTAAGCCCGAGCGGATCACTTTCGCAGATGCTTGTATTTTCACCTGCATCGGCTGTTGGCGGGTTGATCAGGGTGAGGATCATGCAATCTGTGGCTGGCTGACATTGTCCGTAGCCATCGGCTGCAAGACAGATCTCCACCATTCCGTTTGCCATATCCTGAACGCCCGGCAGGTAAGAAGGATTCAAAGTGGTGGAATTTTGAAAGGTTCCGTCTCCATTGGTTGTCCAGATGAAACTATCGTAGTTTTCGGCCGTACCTGATATTTCCACCGCAATTGAGCCGCATACAGTAAGGTCGCTGCCGGCAAAGGCCACGGGATCGGGATGCAGCGTGATCACCACATCGTCAGTGGCGCCATTGCATGTCGAAAATGCAGCGGCACTTAGGGTAAGAGTAACGGTGCCGTTCGCTACATCGCCGGGGCCGGGCGTATAATTCGGGTTCAGCGTGTTTGCATAATTAAAACTTCCATCACCTGAAGTAGTCCATGTTAGTGACATGAAATTGGATGCAGAAGCGCTGAGCTGAATTTCGCCCTCCCCATCACAGGCATTTATATTTGTACCTGCATCCACCACGGCATCCATACATCCATCCATAAAGGAGATCACCATCAGGTCGTCTGCGGATATTTCGCAAGGTGAAACGGGTGAGGTGAACATCCCCAGTTCTACCCATCCCTGCAGCCAATCCGACGGTCCGGGCAGATAGGTGGGATTCATCACGGTTTCGTTGCTGAAGGAGCCTGTTCCGTTGGTGGTTACCCATTGGATCAGATCATGATTTTCAGCATATGCATCTGTAATTTCATAACTTTCATATTTAGGAATGGTATTATCCGAACCTGCATGTGAAATCGGAAGCTGCTGGAAGGACAGTATCATGCAATCTGTAGCGTCCAGACAATCTTCTTCTGCAAATGAAGTAAGGCAGAGTGTTGCCGATCCGTTCGACACATCGGCTGTTCCCGGAGTATATACCGGGTTCAGCAGCGAAGGGTCATCGAAATATCCGTCCCCATCGGTTTCCCAAAGCAGGGAAGCGTAATTTCCTGCCATGGCGGACAGGGTGAAATTTTCTCCTTCGCACACAGTGGCGTCATCACCTGCATTGGCAGTTGCATCAAGGCAGCCGGTGAGTTCGAAAGAAAGTGTCATGTTGTCGGTTGCAGCTATGGTACACGGATCAACGGCCATAGCAGTCAGTTCCAGGGTTACAACTCCGGTGCTGTAATCCAGTTGGCTCGGCGTGTATTCCGGTACCAGAATATTCGGATTGGTAAAACTGCCCGTTCCTGTGGTGGTCCATTGCAACTGGTCGTAGTTTTGTGCATCGGCAGAGTTGCACAAATAGCCACAACCCTGCTGCAGCGTCGCATCCATCCCGGCTTCGGCTAATGGTGGCTTCTGAATGTTCAGTGTGAGCATATCAGTGGCATTATCGCAAATCCCGCCGGAGACGGCTGTAAGCTGAAGTTCAACCGAACCGTTATTGATGTCTTCTGTTCCGGGTGTATAGATGGTATTTAAAATACCCGGATTCTGGAATGTACCGTCACCGGAAGTATTCCAGATGAGGGAGGCATAATTTGTAGCCAATCCTGACAACATTAGTTGTTCGCCGCCACAGATTACAGCATTGTTTCCTGCTGCAACAGTGGGTTGCGGATCAACAAACACTGTAATACAATCTTCGGCAAACCCGCAACCTGAAATTCCGTAGGCGGTGATACATACCTGAACACTCCCGGCAGCAATATCCTGCGGGCCGGGTGCATATGTCGTTGTCAGTGAAGTATTATCGGCAAATACACCGTCACCCGAGGTAGTCCATTGGATTGAAGCATAATCTGATGCCTGTGCTGATAATTCTGCTGAAGAGCCTTCGCAAATGGTAACATCATTGCCGGCCGCGATTTGCGGCAGTGCCTGTATATTGATGTTGATGGCATCTGATGCCGTCGGGCAATCTGCCAGCCCCGTTGCCGTAAGCGTGAGAATGGCGGTGCCGTTGGCCAGATCATTATTTCCGGGGGTGTATACTGCATTCAGCAAGGTTGCATTATCGAAAGTTCCGTCTCCTTGTGTGCTCCACGTTACAGACTGGTAATTCTCAGCCATTCCCTGAAGTAAGGCATCCTCTCCCGCACAAATTTGCTGATCGTTGCCGGCTGAAACTGCAGGAGCAGGCTGGAAACTAATGGTCAGGCAATCTGAGGTATCATCGCATCCAAACAGCCCGTTTGCCGTAAGGCAAAGTTCTGTTGTGCCATTTAAAATATCCGAAGCTCCCGGATAATAAACGGGATTCAGGATGTTGGGATTACTGAAAGTTCCGTCCCCGCCAGTGTGCCATTCGAGGCCTGAATACTGCTCGCCGGAGGCGGATAACTGAACATCAGACCCTTCGCAAACTGTTTGATCGAAGCCTGCCTCACACAGAGGGGAGGACTGCAAGGTTACGGTGAGGCAATCCTGTACGTCAGTGCATGCGTATATCCCGGTTGCGGTCAGGCAGAGGGTTGCAGTGCCGTTGTTGAGGTCCTGCGGGCCGGGTGTATAGCTTGCAATCAATGCCGAAGCATCCGAAAAGATTCCGTCACCGGTACTGCTCCAGAATACCTGGCCAAAATCAGTAGCTGATCCGTTCAGGTTTACAATCTGCGTTTCGCATATGGTTTGGTCGCCGCCGGCATTGGCTGTTGGCGGCTGTTCGATAATCAATGTCATGCAATCGGTGGCATCTTCACAAATACTGTAGGCATAGGCTGTAAGGCAGAGCTCCACCGAACCCGCTGCCACATCACCTGCACCAGGAGTGTAAACCGGATTCAGTACGTCGGTTGCCGAAAACATTCCGTCGCCGCTGGTTGTCCATGCGATGTTTTCGTAATGATTTGCCAAAGCACCGGAAAAGGTATAGGTTTCGCCTTCACACACGGTGGCATCACCGCCGGAACTGGCTGTGGCATTTTCACAGTTAAGCGTTACTTCCAGCGTAATGTCATCCTGCGCATTTACCTGACAGGGACTCATAGGCTCTGCCGTTAGCGTCAGATGAATGAACTGCAGATTCAGATCTTCTTGGGATGGTGTGTAGGATGCATTTACCAGGGTCGGATCGTCCAATGAACCGGTACCATCGGTGGTGCTCCAAAGTACTGTATTATAATTGTCTGCCGTTGCATCAGTCAACAAAAACGAACTTCCGTAAGGAATGCTGGTATCGTCACCGGCAAAGGCGAAAGGTGTTCTGGTGATGCTGATGTTCAGGCAGTCATCGGTAGCTGTACATTCCCCCTGTGGATTGGCAGTGAGGCAAATGCTTACCGTGCCGTTTTGAATATCATCCGCCGAGGGTAAATATTCTGTATTCAGTGAGTTTTGATTTGTAAACGTACCTGTTCCGCTGCTGCTCCAGATAATGCTGCTGTAGTTTTGCGCCTGGCCTGCAAGCGAAACGGTTTCCCCCTCACAAATGGTTGTATTCTGTCCTGCGTTTGCCACAGGCGGAATTTCAATAAATATTTCAGTGATATCTGTTGCTGCTATCTGGCAGGGAGATAAAGGTGACGCGGTGAGGCTGATCTCCACATATCCGGTGCTTTTGTCCTGAGATCCCGGTATATAGTTGGTGCTTAATGAACCGGGAGAGGTAAAACTTCCGTTGCCGGAGGTGCTCCATTCGAAAGCGGCATAATTGGCTGCTGCGCCATTAATGTTCGCATACTGGTTTTGACAAATGGATTGTTCTGCACCTGCGTCTGCTACAGGTTGCTTTACGATCTGCAGTGTGAGGTTGTCACTGGCAGCAACGGTGCATGGACTCAGCGGTTCAGCATTCAGGGTGAGCACTGCCTGTCCGTTTTGCAGGTCAACGGCTCCGGGTGTATATTCAGTCAGGAGGGCGGAATCATTCGCAAATATCCCGTCGCCTGAGGTTTCCCAAAGTATGCCGGCAACATTTTCTGCCTGGCCACTGGCTGTGAAGATTGCGTTTTCACAGATCGCGCTGTTACTTCCGGCAGATACGCTGGCCTGCTTTGTAATTGTGATGGAAAGTGCATCGCTCACATTTCCGGAGCAGGGGCTGATTGAATTGGCCTGTATGGTCAGGATTGTTTCACCAAGGGCAATATCATCAGGACCTGGCGTATAAACCGGATTAATTACTGAAGTGCTGTTAAATGATCCGTCCCCGCTGGTCGACCAGATAGCGGAATTGAAATTGCCCGCTATGGCATTAAGCTGTACGTTGCTGCCTTCGCAAATATTTTGATCAGAACCCGCATCCACAGTAGCAGCAGGTTGTATAGTCAGCAGCAGGTCATCACTTTGGCCTGCACTGCATGGAGGTTCGCCTTCAGCTGTAAGTGTCAGGACTGCCTGTCCTGCAGCAATATCTCCGGTTCCAGGGAAGTATTTTGTAACCAGGCTTGCCGGGCTGTCAAAATATCCGTCACCGGACGTGGTCCATGATAAGGTATTATAATTGGAAGCCGATCCGGACAGGTAGGCGAAATTGCTGCTGCAAATGGTCTTGTCATTACCTGCATTAACCTGTGGCGTGGAAAGGAAACTGATGGTAAGCGTATCTCCTGCGTTTTGCGTACAGGGTGGCAGGGGCTCGGCATATAAGCTGATATCCACACTTCCGTTGCTCAAATCATTTTGACCGGGTTCGTAATTGGCACTCGTTCCGTTGATGTTGGAAAATGTACCGTCGCCGCTGGTTTGCCAGATCAGGGATGAATAATTGTCAGCCGTGGCAGTTAACAGCGGATTTTCGCTTCCACACAAGGTGATGTCCTCGCCCAGCGAAACAACCGGATCATCATTCAGTTGAAGGTAAAGCCGGTCGAAATCATTTCCCGTACACGGCGCAATGGAACTTACCGAAACTGTAAGCCTGACAAGCCCGTTGGTTTTATCCCCTTCGCCGGGATGATATATGGTGTTCAATGCGGTGGGATCTTCGAAATATCCATCCCCGTTGGTAAACCATTGAGCGGTGCTGTAATATGCAGCTGAGGCCGAAGTCTGGAAGGTTTCATTTTTGCATATCGTGGCATCTGGGCCTGCATATGTAAATGCCGGCTCATTAATTAAGAGTGTTGTGGTAGCCGATGCATAAATATTGCAGGGAGATATACCGCTGATCGTTATGGTTAGATCCACTGTCCCGTGCGAATTTCCATAACTTCCGGGTGTATATTCCGTGCTGAGGGAATTAGGGTTTGAAAATGTTCCGTTTCCTTCGGTGGTCCACTCCACTTCGCTGTAGTTCTCACCGGCAGCTTCCAGCAAAACGCTCATGTTTTCGCAGGTATTTATGGTAGCATCGAGTGTAACTGATGGTGCCGGAAACAGGGTAAGCAACACATCATCGGAGGCGGTAATTAAACACGGCTCCACAGGTTGCGCCAACAGGGTTAACACTACCGAACCATTTGCCAGATCATCGCTTCCGATGTGATAGTTCGCAGATAAAGCATAGGGATCGTCAAAATACCCGTCACCTGCAGTTTGCCAGACAAGGGCAGACTGATTTTCGGCCCATCCGTTAAGGGCAACCATGCTTGTAGCGCAGGTATCAATGTCGGAGCCCGCCGAAACCACAGGATCGTGCGGTACAAAAACCGTAAACATGCTGTTGGCTGTATTCACGCCATCGAAAGCTTCCACAAAAAATGTGGTGGTTTGGCTTACATCAGCCTCAGGGTTTTGAAGCGTAGAAGTAAATCCAACCGGATCAGAACTCCACTCAAACGAAAAGTTACCAGCACCTGTAATTATTTCAGTGCTCAGTGATACCAGCCCCTGATTACACAGTGAATCAGGACTGGCACCTGCCTTCACCATCAGATCCTCAAAACAGTTCATTTTAATCAGCTCGATCACGGACAGCGGATACCATTTGTTGATGGTATAATAATTTGTACTTAATTCGATTTCATCCACATCGAACGATGATTGAAAATCCCAGGAGAATATTTTATAAGTGATTTCTTCCCCATAGGAAAAACCATCTTTTTCCGGTGTATTCGGATCGTCACCGAACAATGGGAATATAATATTGGCCGTATCCTGCCAATAATCGGCACCGCCGCAGTGAAGTTCCCCGTCATCGCCGGTATAAAATCCGCCGATATAATCCCCCATCTTCAGTTCGTAACCGTTTATATTCGGATTTGCCGAAAGGTTAACGATCACACCGGTAATAGTCCCCGTGTTCACGGCTGAATCCCATACGGGAGGGTAAACATAAGGTCCAGACGCAACGTCCTTAAGCAATAATGATTCGATAATTGCCGATGCGCCTTTATCCTTGGTAAGAGTTTCTGTGGTTGTTTGATTTGTTGCAATTCCGGTATTCAGCGTTTCATTTTTTTGATACTGCTGTCCTCTAACCGGAACGGCATAGAATAGCAGACAACCCAAAACGATAGCGATCGCCCTGGTAGTCCAGTGGTAAAATAGATTCATTTGTTCCCCTTTCTTTGTTGAAAAATATGCTATTTGTGATTTCCTTCATTTCAGTTTGCCAATGCTATGGTTGTTTTTTTTGATAGTGGTTTAAAGAAAGGTGGATGATATGTCCCTATAAAAATGTTGATAAATATTTTGGTAAAAATATGGAAAATATTTTCAATTTTCAAAATTGGGAATGAAAAAATTATACATAATAATTGTAAAAAACTGAAAATGAATGTAAAAATATCTCTCCTAATTGCGAATTTTTATTGATTCTGGATATAAAAAAGCGGTTAACAATTAGCATGCCATAAAAAATTCACCCATTATTAGAATCGAAAATAGCTGAAATCGTTACGACAATTCAAGGGAGCATCTGGACCGATCTGAATCCCGAATGAAATCCGAATAATGAGTATGATAGTCCAGATAAAAGAGTAGGATATCATGGTGGAAAATGATCGTTCCGATTCCTGCATCCCGCTGGCATTTTTTCATAAAAGCCACGATAAGCGCGAAAATTCGACATCATGGGAGAGATAATGGTTTGTCACGCGGTTGCCGGTTCGATAAGTCGCTTGTGTGAGCTCCGGCGAGAATCCAAGCGCGGATTAATTGATATTAATAAAGTCTGAATGAAAAAATTGAAAAGTCAACAGCCAGAATCTGGTTTTAAGTTTGATGTGCAGAAAGATGATGCATCATCTCAAACATTCAGGGTCTCTCCTTCCGATTTAGCGATGATCACTGCACCGCAACTGTCGCTCCACACATTCACGGTGGTGCGGAACATGTCGAGTATACGGTCGACGGCCAGGATCAAACCCACGCCTTCCAAGGGAAGCTGCACCGCCGAAAGAATCACTGTGATCATCACCAGCCCGGCCATAGGAATAGCGGCAGCTCCGATGGAAGCCAGCAAAGCCGTTCCCACAATAATGAGATGATTGCCAAAGGTCATCTCCACACCATAGGCCTGGGCAATAAATATGGCAGCCACGCATTCGTAAAGCGCGGTGCCGTCCATATTAATTGTGGCACCGAGGGGCAGGGTAAAGCTGCTGATCTTGTTGGAAACTCCCGATTTCTTCTCTACGGCAGTGATGGTTAATGGCAGCGTGGCTCCGGAACTGCTCGTGGAAAATGCCGTCACCAGCGGAGTGGCCATGTTTTTCAGATGTAGGAAGGGTTTGGCTTTTCCGATAAAGCGCACCAGCAATGGCAGGATGATAAGGGCGTGTATTGCCAGGGCCGCTATCACGGTGCCCATATACAGACTCATGCTCGAAACCAGGCCCAGCAAATCGTCCTGGTCGGCCACCACTTTTGCTACAATCCCGAAAATGCCGAACGGGGTGAATTTGATAATGAAAAGGACGATTTTCATCATCACATCAAAAACGGCATTGAAGAATCCAATGAGCAGCTTGCGTGGTTTTTCGCTTACCTGCATGATGAAGAAACCGAAAAGAATCGAAAAGAAGATGATCGATAGCATATCAGCTTCGGCAAAAGCACGGAAAATATTATCGGGGACAATTTCAATCAGGATATCCATAAAATTCTTTTGTTTATCCACCAAACTCCCCACTTCTTCGGTCAGGTTGATTTGTGCGCCCACTCCCGGTTGCAGAATACTTACCAAAATCAGTCCGATAAAGATGGCAAATACGCTCGTCATCATATAGTACCCCATGGTTTTCAGCCCAAGCCTTCCAAGATTGCTGCCGCTGCCGATATTGGTCACCCCAGAGATCAACGAACTCAGGATAAGCGGTATGATGATCATTTTCAGCGCCCTCAGGAATATGTCGCCCATCCAGCTTACGGCATTCACCTCTTTATTGCTGTAAGCTGCTTTAAGGATCCTTGGTGCGTATATTTTATAATCAGCGGGCGATAGCTGAACTTCCAGGCTTTTCAGAAAAGCTGCCTGGGTGCTGAAGACATTGTTTTGGATGGGCAGCAACTCTCCGATCACCTCGGTGCGAACATTCTTCTTTTCCAGTTTCTTGATAGAGGCATCGTCGATAACGTACTTCGTGGGGAAAACAATGCCGTAAACAATCGCCAGGATCAGTGCGATAAGAATTTGCCAGTGTAGTTCGATTTTTTTCATGCCTCACAGCGTTTGGACGGTCTCTCCTTTACTTTTTCTAAAACAGGGCTAAAGTAGAAAAAATCATCGAAACAAAATTCGAACGGTAAATCTTTGTTTCGGCCCTAAACCGAATGGGGAAAGTATTTTGCCTAATTTTACATCCTCATTTTAAATCACTTTAATCATGACACTAAAACACTTACTCTTACTTTTCGTTCTCGGCTTTTTCTTTTCTACTCTTCAGGGGCAGCATCTCAATGTAATGATAAGCAATAGCAATGCACCTGAAGAGCCTGCCATAAATATTGATCCGTTCAATACCAACCGCCTGATTGCCGGCGCCAATATCGATAACTATTTCTACTCGGAAGATGGCGGATATACCTGGCAGGTAGGCATACTTACCTCTTCGCTCTACGGGGTGTGGGGCGATCCGGTAACGTTGGTCGACAATGACGGCAATTACTATTTTTTTCATCTTTCCAATCCACCATCGGGCAACTGGATCGACCGCATCGTTTGCCAAAAATCCACCGATGGCGGCCTGACCTGGAATGAAGGAACATACATGGGCCTCAATGGCAATAAGAAACAGGATAAGGAGTGGGCGGCCATCGACCGCAGCAACGGAAATATCTATGTCACCTGGACACAGTTCGACGACTACGGCAGCAGCAATCCCAACGACCGCAGCAACATCATGTTTTCGAAATCCACCGACAGCGGCGAAAGCTGGTCGCCGGCTCTCCGTATTAACGAAGTGGATGGCAACTGCGAAGACAGCGATAACACCGTGGAGGGCGCCGTACCTGCAGTTGGACCTAATGGGGAAATATATGTTTCCTGGGCAGGTCCCGCAGGACTTGTTTTTGACAAATCATTCGACCAGGGCGAGACCTGGCTGGAACACGATATTTTTGTTTCGGATTTACCCGGAGGCTGGGACATCGATGTTCCAGGAATTATGCGCTGCAACGGGTTCCCCGTAACAGTTTGCGATACCAGCGGCGGGCCCAACCACGGCACAATCTACATCAACTGGTCGGACCAGCGTAACGGAACCGACGATACCGATGTATGGCTTGTAAAATCGACCGATGGCGGCGAAACCTGGTCGCAGCCCAAACGCGTGAACGACGATCCGCCGGGCAGCCACCAGTTTTTTACGTGGATGGCCCTGGATCAGGTGACCGGATATCTTCACTTTGTTTTTTACGACCGCCGGAATTATGCTGACAAAAATACAGATGTGTACATGGCCCGTTCAACCGACGGAGGCGAAACCTTCGAAAATTACAAGGTCAGCGACGAACCCTTCATTCCTACTTCAAATGTATTTTTCGGCGATTACAATAATATAGTGGCCCACAACAATGTGATACGTCCTATCTGGACACGCCTTCACAACGGCAGCCTCAGCGTATGGACCGCCATCATTAATCCTTTCGCAACAATGATTCCCGAAGAAGCCAAGGAGGCTATCCCGCTGGCGCTGAACCAGAATTATCCCAACCCGTTTCGCGAAACCACGCACTTCTCGTTTAAACTCCGCGAAAAATCCATCGTAACCTTAAAGATCCTGGATTTGATGGGCAGGGAAGTGGCCAGGTTGATCGACCACGAAAACAAAAATCCGGGCGTGTATTTCGAACATTTTGATGCTTCGGATTACAACATCCGGCCGGGTGTGTATTATTTCTCACTTGCTGGAAACAATGGCAATCAGGTAAGAAAAATGGTGATCGAACAGTAGCATGCCGGAACATCAATCGTAAGTAGCTATTTGTCAATTAGATTTTTGTGCTTATTTTTGCCCGGTCATTTTTTTCCGGAATTAATTGGATTTCATGGACGATCAACTCAAACATATCTTGTCGAACATCAGGAAGTTGGCGCTTGAGAACGGCATAGAAAATTTAACGGTAAAAACCATCTGCGAAAAGCTGAACATTTGTGAAGACACGCTTTATTCGCTGATAAAGGACGAGCGGGACCTGGCCACGAAGGTGCTGGCATTCGAGCGCGACAGCTTTAAGGAAATTTTTGATGAATATGATTTTGAGGGCATGAATGCCATCGATATTTTGATGATCGTCAGCAGGGAGATTGCAAGCCGCTACTATGATGTGACCCCGGCCATTTCGCGTTCGCTCAAGCAGCGATTCCCACCGGTTTACCAGGACCATTTCCAGAAAAGGGTGGATTTTATTTTCGGCAAAATTCAGATCAACCTGCAGAAAGGCATCAATCAGCAGATGTACCGTAGCGACCTGAGCATCGAACTGGTTGCACGGCTGTATATGAGCCGCCTCATCGATATTCATAACGAAGAGATTTTCCCATCCGATAAGTTTTCCTTTTCCACGCTCTACGAGGTAATGTTCGAGAATTTTGTCCGCAGCATTGCCACACCCGAAGGCTTGAAATATTTTGAAAACAAAAAAAGGGGCATGGATTTCGGCATCTGATATCAGCCTCATATATTAAGTTTTTATTAATTCAGGCTGCCCTGAATATTTACCGGTGATCGTAACTTATTGAAAGGCAATGAAATTCAGATCGCTCCTGCTGGCGGTAGCCTGTTGCGCTCCTTCTTACAGATTCTAACCCCATGAAATACCTGGACAAATTTCCTGTTACTTTGCCGACACTTTGGAAACATTTCGCGTAAAAAATGTTTCCGCGGGATTATAAATAGAATTTTTACAAACATTGGAACAGGAACCTAACCATACACGATTCAGCGAAATCATCGAAAAAAGCGTAATGCTGTTTAAAAATTACGGCATACGCAGCGTATCGATGGACGACATTGCCCGCGAACTCGGCATGTCGAAAAAAACCTTGTACGGATATGTAAGCAATAAAGCCGATCTGATAGCGAATGCGCTCCGGATGTCTACCGAAAGTTTCGACGAATGGATGGGACATTTACGAGCGCAGGATTTGAATGCCATCGACGAACTGCTTGAGGTAAGCAAAAGAGTGAATGAAGAACAGAGCAAATTCAATCCTTCCAATTTGTTCGAGCTTAACAAATACTATCCGCAACTGCTAAAGGACCATGTAACCCAGGAGAAAAAGCTGGTGTACAATTACTGCCGGCAGAATCTTTTGCTCGGCATGGAGCAGGGGCTTTACCGCGATGACCTTAACGTAGACCTGATCTCCGAGCTTTACATCCAGAAGATCGGCGCCATCCATGAAACTGAATTTCTGGAACAGGAAAAATTCAGCTTTGCAAAAATTTTCGAGGTCATGTTCGAAAATCATATCCGTGGCATTGCCAACGAAAACGGCATCGCATATTATGAAAAACGTAAGCAACAATTAAACTTTAACCAGATCATATGAAGCAAGTAATCATCTTCCTGATTTCTTTAACGGCGCTGCTGCCCCTGGCTGCAGAGGCACAGAACGGCAGCCGCGACACCGTTATGTACTTTTCGCTCCGGGAGGCCGTGCAATACGCCGGGGAGCACAATTACGACATTATCAATGCATTGAAAGATGTGGAGATCGCGCGTAAAAAAGTGAAGGAAACTACCGCCATCGGGTTGCCCCAGATCGAGGCCTCGGTTTCCTACAACGATTTCATCGACATCCCTACCCAGTTGATCCCCGCCGAGTTTTTCTTTCCGGGCGATCCGGCCTACGAGGGCGAATTTTTCCCGGTGAAGTTCGGCACCAAATACAACATGACCGCTTCGGCCACCGCCAGCCAGCTTTTGTTCAGCGGCGAATACATCGTAGGCCTGCAGGCATCCAAAGCCTTTGTCGACCTTTCGCAAAAGCAGCATGACAAGCAACTGATCGAACTCAGGCAGATGGTTTCGGAGTCGTACTACCTGGTGCTTATTGCCGAAAGAAACAAGCGGATCATCGATTCTACACTGGTATCATTAAAGGAAATCCAGTATGCAAACCAGGCGCTTTTCGAAAGCGGCTTTCTGGAAGATACGGATGTGGATCAGGTTGACCTGCTGATCTCTGATCTTCAGGCAAACCTCCTCGACATCGAAAACAATCTTGCCGTATCGCGAAACTTGCTGAAATTCCAGTTGGGCCTGAAACTTGAAAATGAAATCGTGCTTACCGATGATCTGGATGAATTGCTGGAAGAGGTGGATAAGGAAATGCTCCTGCAGATGCCTTTCGACGTCAGAAAGCACATCGATTACAGGCTTTTGCAAAACCAGCAGGAACTGGCATATCTCGACATGAAAAGATACAAAGCCCAGTATCTGCCACAGTTGTACACCTTCTTTAATTTTCAGGAGAATGCTTACCGGCAGGAATGGAATTTTCTGAAAGGTGGTGAGGACTGGTTCAAAACCACCATCTGGGGCGTGGAACTGAGTATTCCCATTTTCCAGAGCGGGGCACGTTCGTCAAGGGTGAGCCAGGCCAGAATTCAACTCGACAAACTGCAGGTTATGGATCAGAAGCTAAAATCCGGTCTCGAAATCCAGGTGAGCACCGTAAGGAACAATTTCCTCAATGCATGGAAGGTGTATCAGAACAAGAAGGATGGTCTGGATCTGGCAATGAAGATTTATGAGAAAACCCAGATTAAACAGATCGAAGGGGTGTCGTCATCCATCGAACTGCAGCAAAACTACAATCAATACCTCAATTCCGAGCGCGATTATATAATGGCGATTTTAAATCTGATGCAAAAGAAACTGGAACTCGAAAAATTGTTAACAGAAATCAATTAATTCAGCATATGAAAACAACAAGCCTAAAAAATAACATGCAAATGATTCTGAACAGGAATTTTCTCTTTCTGGTAATTATCGCCCTGCTGGCCGCCGGCTGCGCAGGCACGGATGACGACAGCAGCAAGCTGGAGCAGTTAAAAAAGGAACGCGAAGCGCTGGATAAACAAATCCGGCAGCTCGAACAGCAAATTATTGCCGATGGCGGCACAGTAGAGGAAACCTCCAGGGTTCCTGCGGTGGTGGCCGAAAAAGTGGAACCCGAGGTTTTTAATCATTACATCGAGGTACGGGGCAGCGTGGAAAGCGACCAAAACATTTTTGTTCCCGCACAGCGGCCCTATATGGTGGAAAAAATTTACGTGGACGAAGGCGATTACGTAACCAAAGGACAACTGATGGCCGAGCTCGACAACGAGAGCATCAGGCAATCCATCAGGGAAGTAAAGAACGGCCTCGAACTGGCTACCACTTTGTTCGAACGGCAGGAAAACCTCTGGGAGAAAAACATCGGCACCGAGGTGCAGTACCTTCAGGCCAAAAACCGGATGGAGGATCTGCAGATCAAACTGAGAAATGTGGAAACCGAACTGGAGAAGACCAGGATCTTTTCCCCGATCGACGGCGTGGTAGATTACGTCGCCATTAAGGAAGGCGAGGCCGCCGTGCCTAATATGGGCGCCATCAGGGTAAGCAACATGTCGGCACAAAAAGTGAAAGCAAGAGTGGCCGAAAATTATATTTCAAATATTAAAAGAGGTGATAAAATAAAGGTGTATTTTCCGGTGATTGACCTTGAGATGGATGCGGAGATCACAGCCGTTGCGCAGGTGATCGATCCCAACAACCGCACCTTCGATATTGAGGTAGACCTGCCAGATGACAACCGCATCAACCCCAACATGCTGGCCATCCTCACCGTTAACGATTATACCAATTTCGATGCTTTTGTACTTCCCATCAATGCCTTACAGCAAACCGAAGACAGAAGCTACGTGTACCTGGCCAGGGAAGTAAACGGACAGTGGATTGCCGAACAGCGTGATGTGGAAACCGGAAGGTACAGCGGCGACGAGGTGGAGATTACAGGCGGCCTTGCGTCCGGCGATGTGGTAATCGTTTTTGGTTTTAACAAAATTTCCGTTGGAGAACCCATCGGCGTTAGCTTTAACAGGCTGCAAAAATAATCCGGACGGGAATTTTTCAGTTGAACTAAAAATCATTTCTAATGAAGAAACAGAAAGAATTTGCGCTAACGAATATAGCCATCAAAAACAGGGTGACGGTGTACATCTTTACCGTAATCATGGTGGTGGCAGGGATTATTGCCTACAATTCTACACCCAAGGAAAAATTTCCCGAGGTCACCTTCCCCTATTTTTCGGTTTCCACCATTTATGTGGGTACCTCACCCGAAGACATGGTGAACCTGGTTACCCATCCCCTGGAAAAGGAATTGAAAAGTGTGAAAGGCATCAAAAAGATCAGCAGCAAGTCGATCCAGGATTTTTCGCTGATCTTCATCGAATTCGAAACCAATGTGGACGACAACCGCGCCATGCAGGATGTGAAGGACGCGGTGGATAAGGCCAAACCCAACCTGCCGCCCGAACTGGCACAGGATCCCAACCGCCTGCCCGAAGTTACCCGCATCGACCTGTCGGAGATCCCCATACTCAACATCAACCTTTCGGGAAACCTTGGCCTGGTAAAAATCAAGGAATACGCCGAAGATCTTCAGGATAAGATCGAAGGCCTGGAGGAAATCACCCGGGTGGATATTGTCGGCGCGCTCGACCGTGAAATACAGGTGAACCTCGATCTGTACAAGATGCAGTCGGCCGGAGTAACCTTTGATCAGATCGTGCAGGCCATCCGCATGGAAAACATGACCATCACTGCCGGCATGCTCGACATGGGCCTGATGGAACGCAACATGCGCGTGGTGGGCGAATTTGAAGATCCGCGCGAACTGAAAAATATCCTCATCCGCGAAGGCGTGTACCTGAGCGATATTGCCAGCATCGAGGATGATTTTAAGGATCGCGAAAGCTATTCCCGCATGGGCGGAAAGGATGTAATTACCCTGAACGTCATCAAAAAAAGCGGCAAAAACCTGATCATTGCCATCGACAAGGCGAATGAAATTCTTGATGAATTCCGCGAAGACATTCCCGCAACTCTCGAGATCAGAGCCACCGGCGATCAGAGTACCATGACCCGCAACAATGTGAGCGATCTGTTCAATACCATTATTCTCGGATTCCTGGTGGTGACCCTGGTGCTGATGTTTTTTATGGGAATCGACAATGCCCTGTTTGTGGCCGTGGCTATTCCGCTGTCGATGGTTATCGCCTTTATTTTTATCCCGCTGGTGGGCTTTACCATGAATATGGTGGTGCTGATGGCTTTCATTCTGGTGCTGGGTATCGTGGTGGACAACTCTATCGTGATTGTGGAAAATATCTACCGGATTTATATGAACACGCCAAACCTGAGCATTTTCGATTCCACGAAACGTGCAGTGGGCGAGGTGGCTTTGCCGGTTTTCACCGGAACACTCACCACGGTTATGCCTTTTGTGCCGCTGGCTTTCTGGCCGGGTGTTATCGGCAGCTTTATGCTTTACATCCCGGTAACGCTCATTATCACGCTGCTGGCGTCGATGCTGGTGGCTTATGTGATGAATCCGGTTTTTGCGGTGAGTTTTATGAGGTACAAGGGCGAAAAGCAACATGAGCGCAGGTTGTACCGCAAGGAATCAATCTTCCTGCTTTCGGCTACCATTCTGGCCGTGATCATGTATGTGATCGGGGTGATGTGGGCCGGAAACCTCCTGGCGTTTATCGTAATCGTTTGGCTGTTTACCAAATTCATCATTTTTTATCTCATCGAAAAGTTTCAAAAGTTTGTAATTCCGCGTATGATGGCGGGCTATCGCAATACCCTTGGGTTCTTTCTGAAAGGCGCAAGACCTTATCTCATTATCATAGGCACCGTATTGCTGCTTTTCTTCACCTTTTTCCTGATGGTTGTAAAGCCGCCGAAGGTTGTCTTTTTCCCTGAAAGCGAGCCCAACAATATTTACGTTTACATCACCATGCCCACCGGTACCGACATTGAGGTGACCAACCAGGTGACCAAGCAGGTGGAGGATTCGGTGTTTGCAATTATCGGAAAAGATAATCCCGATGTGGAGTCGGTGATCACGAATGTGGCCATCAACGCGGGGCAAAATATTTTCGAACGTACCACGCAGGCGAGGCTGGCCAGGGTTTCTGTAAACTTTGAAGAATACAAGTTCAGGGAAGGGCGCAGTACGCTTGAGATCCTGGAGGAGATGCGCGACCGCATTTCGGGAATTCCCGGCGCAGAGATCGTGGTGGAACAGGAAGAGTCGGGTCCGCCAACAGGTAAGCCCGTCAACCTGGAGATCCGCGGGGAAGCCAAACGGCCTTACCGTGAGCTGATCAAAATTTCTGAAGAAACCATGGCTTTCATCGATTCGCTGGCCATTCCCGGAATCGAGGAGCTGAGATCGGATGCCGATGTGGACAAACCAGAGGTGATCGTCAGGATCGACCGCATCAAGGCCAATCAGTATGGCATCAGTACGGCCTATGTAGGTTCTATCATGCGTACGGCGCTCTACGGAACCACAGCGTCAAAATATCGCGAGGGCGACGAGGAGTATCCCATCAATGTAAGGCTAAAGGAAAACTACCGGAAGAAAATCAGTGATCTGATGAATCTGAATATTCCCGTGCCCGGGCCAAATGGCGTGAGTGAAATTCCCATTTCTGCCATTGCCGATATCGAATACCAGACTTCCTACGGCGGCGTAATCCACCAGGAATACCGCCCCACCATTACATTATCTTCTAACCTGCTCACCGGTTATAATGCCAACGAGATCGTTCAGGAAATTTCCACCGCACTCGAAGCCTTCGACCTTCCCAAAGGCTACGATTTTGTCTTCACCGGCGAACAGCAGGATCAGGAGGAATCGTCAGACTTTCTTACCCTGGCTTTCCTTATTGCCATTGCAGTGGTGTTCCTCATCCTGGTTTCACAGTTCAACTCGCTGTCGAAGCCGGTCATTATTCTCCTTCAGGTGGTGTTCAGTATGATCGGGGTGTTCCTTTTCACCACGTTGTTTGACATGAGTATTTCTATCGTCATGACCGGCATGGGCCTGATCGCTGTGATCGGCATCGTGGTCAAAAATGCCATTATCCTGATCGACTATACTGACCAGCTTGTGGAGGAAAAGGATGATTTTTTGGAAGCCGTGGTTGGTGGCGGATCGATCCGTCTTACACCTGTATTGCTTACGGCGGCATCAACGATCTTTGGATTGTTGCCCCTGGCTATCGGGATGAACATTAATTTCTATACGCTATTTACCGAGCTCGATCCGAATATTTATTTCGGCGGCGACAGTGCCGATTTTTGGAACCCGCTTGCCTGGACCATCATTTTCGGTCTTACCTTTGCAACTTTCCTCACGCTGGTGGTGGTGCCGTCGATGTACTATGTGCTCTACCGCAAGCGCACCGAAAAACGCAAAGCAGCCGAATTAAACGAACAGAACTAATTAATGATGAAAAAGCATTTTAAATCACTGATCAAGGGGTTGGCCATTATTTCGGTATTGGTGATGATATCCTGTAATCAACAGCCGGATAACCCGGATCACCTCAATCCGCAAAGCAAGATGGATTCGATATCCTACATCATCGGTTATGATTATGGCGAAGGAATCGCAAATCAGGAAATACAAGCCGATCCCCAAATGATCTACAAGGGAATTTATGATGCCCTGGAAAAAAAGCAGAGCATTTTCAGCGATTCCGTGGAGGAATTGCTGGTGGCGGATTTCAACAGGGAAGTAGAAACGCTTGAAGCCGATCGTTATCAGCGCATGCTGGAGAAGAACCTTCAGGAAGGCCGTGAGTTTCTCGAGGCCAACAAGGAGCGCGAAGGCGTGGAGGTGCTGCCGAGCGGCCTGCAATACAAAATCATAAAAATCGGGGAGGGCGGATTTCCCTCACCCACCGACAGTGTCACCATTCACTACCGCGCCATGTACATCGACCGCACCACCTTCGACATGTCGTACGACAGCGGACCCGTGAGCATCCGGCTCAATCACGTGTTGAAGGGGCTTTCGGAAGGCATTCAGCTTATGCGAAAAGGCGCCATCTATGAGTTCTACATTCCACCGGGCCTGGCCTATGGCAACGAAAATTACATGGATCTGATCCCCTCCGGCTCTACCATCATCTATTCCGTGGAGCTGATTGATATTCATGGCGAATAAAAAAACACAGGAGATTTTGATATGAACAACTTTGTGTATCACAACCCGACAAAAATTATTTTTGGCGAAAATAACATCGTAAAAATAGCAAAGGAGATCCCTGCCGGAGCACGCATTTTGATGACCTACGGCGGCGGCTCCATAAAAAAGAACGGTGTTTACGATCAGGTAAAACAGGCGCTTGAGGGGTTCCGGTGGTTCGAATTCGGCGGCATCGAAGCCAATCCGCAGTTCACTACGCTGATGAAAGCGGTGGACATTTGCCGCAGCGAAAACATCGATTTCCTGCTTGCCGTTGGCGGAGGCTCGGTGCTCGACGGCACCAAGTTTATTGCCGCTGCCGCAAAATTCGATGGAGAGCCCTGGGATATTCTGGAAAAGCAAGCCAGGGTCCGTTCGGCTATTCCAATGGGCGCGGTGCTTACCCTGCCGGCCACCGGTTCGGAGATGAATGCCTTTGCGGTGATCTCCAGAAAGGAAACCGGTCAAAAGCTGGCCTTCGGAGCGCCCCCGCTGACCAACCCGGGATTTTCAGTGCTCGACCCAGCAGTTACCGCATCATTGTCTCTGCGGCAGCGTGGAAATGGCGTGGTGGATGCTTTCGTGCATGTGACCGAGCAATATCTCACCTATCCGCAAAATGCACCGCTGCAGGATCGCTATGCCGAAGCCGTATTAAAAACGCTCATTGAGGAAGGACCAACATATCTCGAAGATCCCGGAAACATGGATGCTGCCAAAAATGTGCTGTGGTCGGCTACCATGGCTTTAAACGGGCTGCTTGCAACCGGTGTGGTTACCGACTGGGCCATCCACAGCATCGGACACGAACTGACGGCCCTCTACGGCATCGACCATGCACGTACGCTGGCCATCGTGTGGCCGGGGATGATGCGCGTAATGCGCGAAGAAAAAAAGGAAAAACTGCTGAAGTTTGCTGAGCGTGTGTGGGACATTCGCGAAGGTTCAGATCAGGAAAGGATCGCCGGGGCTATTTCAAAAACTGAAGCCTTTTTTAACAGCCTCGGAGTGCCCACCAGGCTGCCGGATTATGACCTGAATGAAGAAGTGACCGAAAAGGTGGCTGAAAACCTGAAGCGGAACGGATTTACTGCTCTCGGTGAAAGGAAGCTGGTAAATCCTGAGAAGGTAAAGGAAATTCTGCGGGACCGGTTGTAGGATTTTTCAGGCCAGTTTGTAAACCTTGCCCGGCAAGGCCCTGACGATGCCCTGAAACTCGAGGTTGAGCAGTGCCGCTGCCGCACGGCTGGTGGGCAGGGCGGCCCGCTGAACGATTTCATCGATGCCCATGCTGTCGGCATTGCGAAGGATGTCCGCGATTTTTTCTTCCTCCTCCGACATATTGATGAACAGGCTTCGCTGCTGTACGGGCTTAACATTCGCGGTTTTTTCCCAGCCCATCACATAAGCAATATCGGCGGCGTCCTGCACAAGCGCAGCCCGGTTTGTTTTGATCAGGTAATTGCAGCCTTCCGACCAGTTGTCGCCGATACGGCCCGGCACGCTGAACACATCCCGGTTGTAGGAATTGGCGATGTCGGCGGTGATGAGCGCTCCGCCGCGTTTGGCTGCTTCCACTACCAGGGTGGCGTCCGACATGCCTGCGATGATGCGGTTGCGCTTTGGGAAATTCTCCCGGTCGGGTTTGGTGCCGCTCATGAATTCGCTGAGCAGCCCGCCCTGGTCGACGATCTTATTGGAAAGACCGGTATTAAGGTAAGGATAAATACGGTCGAGCCCGTGGCCCAACACCGAAATAGTTTTCAATCCCTGCTCCAGGGCTGCCCGGTGTGCACAGGTATCGATGCCGTAGGCCAGCCCGCTTACGATCATCACATCATGTGCCTTAAGTCCGGCGATGATTTTTTCACAAATCTCCTTTCCGTAAGCGGTGGCGTTGCGGGTGCCGACGGCAGCTATGATTTTCGGATGATTCAGATCGCAGTTGCCTTTCAGATACAGCATCACCGGTCCGTCGGTGCAGCTTTTCAGCCTTTGGGGGTAGCGTTTATCAAGATAGAAAAGCGGAATAATGTTGTTCTTTTCAATGAATGCGATTTCTTCTTCGGCCCGCATAAGCACGTTTTGCGATAAAATGGCATTAACCAGTGAAGCGCCGATGCCGGGGATTTTTTCGAGGGCTTGCTTTTTTTGCCTGAAAACCGATTCCACGCCGCCACAGTAGGCTACCAGCTTTTTGCCGAGCACATCGCCCACGCCGGGTAGAAGGGTCAGACCGATTTGATAGAGGAGCATGTGGGTTTGTTATTCGTTACTATTCTTTATTTGTTTATGATTATTTGTTAATGGTTTCTCCGGTGGGATGTTTTCCCGATAAATACTAAATCCACGGCTAAAAGTAAGAAAATCTTTTTAAACTGTGGCAGCGTCCTATTGGCAAAAGTCAACCAAAGGGTTTCCGCACTAAAAGCCTATATTTGCCAAAAAAATTCTG
>JBKHBQ010000259.1:0-5637 GCA_046542305.1 Bacteroidales bacterium | reverse complement strand
TTAATTTCCATAAAAAATAATGGCCATCATGGTGATGTCGTCGGATTGAACGTTGTCGCCCACATGTGTGGTGATGCTGTCCTTCACCTCTCCGATCAAAAGGGATGGATTTGCGCCGGCATTTTTCAGCAGAATCTCCTCCAGGCGCTCCTCCGAGAACAATACCTGGGCAGCATCTTCGGCTTCGGTCACACCATCGGTGTATAAAAACAGCTTGTCGCCTTTGTGAAATTTTACACAGGCCTCAGTGTATGTAAAATCCTCGAACAGCCCCACGGGAATGCCGCCGGTAAGCCCGAGCATTTCGATACTACCGGTATGTCGGATAATAAACGGAGGATTATGACCTGCATTGGTATATGAAATTTCGCCGGTATGCAGGTTTAATATGCCCAGGAAAAAGGTGACGAACATGCTGGACTCATTGTTGTGCGACAGCGATTGGTTAAGCGACTGAACAAATGCAGCCGGCGATCCGGCTTTGGTGGCCACCGATCTGAGCAGCGTCCGGGTAACCGCCATAAACAGCGATGCCGGCACTCCCTTTCCCGATACGTCGCCAATGGCAAAACAAAGGTGGTTTTCATCGAGCAGAAAAAAATCATACAAATCACCACCCACTTCCTTGGCAGGTTGAAGCATGGCATAGAGGTCGATTTGCGACAGGTTGGGAAACGGCGGGAAGATGTGCGGGATCATGCCCATTTGTATCTCGCGGGCAATGCGCAGTTCGCTCTCGATCTTCTCGCGCGCCGAGGTGGTTTCCTTCAGGTTAGCGATATATTCGGCCAGTTTTTTTTGCATGTAATCGAACGAGTCGTGCAGGTCTTTCATCTCGTCGCGGGTATTAATCACCGGCAGTTCCACATCAAAATTGCCTTCCGCTATTTTTCTTGAAACCCCGCTGAGGCTTCTCAGGGGTTTGGTAATTGTTCGCGAGATCAGGATAATGATCAGCAGGATGATCAGCAGGCCGCTCAACCCGAGAATCAATACCTGCATAAAAAGGCTGTTGATGTCGGCCATGAATTCATCCACTGGAAAAACAATCCCGATGGACCATCCGTTCAGTCCGACCGGCGCATAGGCCAGCCAGCTCAGATCATCGCTTTTTAAATTGTAATATTCGAGTTCGGCAAAGCTTTTTTCACCGCGGACCATATTGCGCCCTATTTCGCGTAGCTGCTGCGAACCCTGGGCTTCGGCAATGCTAAAAATCGTTTCGTTCATGATCAACTCGCTGATGGGGTGGGTTACGATGGTTCCGTTTTGCGAGATCAGAAACCCATAGCCGGTTTCATATACCTTAATCGAGTTTACGAAATCCTGCAGCCATTCCAGCGATATATCCGCTGTGAGTATGCCGATAAAATTGCGACTTCCGTTTTGGTGGAGGTATAGCGGAACAGAATAGGTCGACATAATGGTATTGCCCGCGCCCTCATCGTAATAGGGTTCGCTCCACAGCGCCCGGTTGAGTTCTTTTGGTATCTGGTACCAGTCCATGGTAAAATAGTCGTAAAGTTCGCTGCCGGGAAATACCAGTTCGCTTTTGCGGCTTTTCCTGTAACAATAGGCCATATAATATTTTTGTGCCGCATCGATGAAATAGGGTTCGAACGCCAGCGCTACACCGTAAATTTCAGGATTGGTTTCGATAATCTGTTTCAAAATCCCGATCATGGCATCCTGCGAAAAGCCGGTGCTTTCGATCACACTCGAATAATTGTCGGGGATTTTTTGTACTGAAGCCAGTATCTTTTCGATCTGCGAAACCCCGTTTTTGGTCATGTTTTCGGCATTCGATTTCAAGTTCTTTTCGACGATGAGTTTCGAAACACGATAATTATAAACGAAAAGCAGCATAAAAACCAGGGCCACACTGGCAAAGATGGAAATGATGAGCTTGAAAGCCAATCCTCTTTTGCGCTTATTGTTTTTCTGATTCATCGCTGGTGATTGGGTTATTTTGAAACAGATTCATCATAATGAAGGTAGAAATCTTGCATGGCAGGAATCTCGTCAATCAGGCCATTTTCTTTGAGCGCCCTTGCGGCAAGCAGGTAATCTTCTTCATTCAACACTGTGGTGGTATGGCCCTGGCTGTAATACAGGTCTCTGTAGCGGTCGAGCATCCATTTTTGATGTACGCGGTTTACCGGCAGGTTTGACTTACGTGCATATTGGATGACCAGGTCCAGGGCTTCATCAGGATTATTGAAAGCCCTTTCCCAGCCTTCGGCCGTGGCTCGCACGAAAGCGGTACATAAGCCGGGTTCTTTTATCCGCAGGTTGGCAAGGCAATATATGCCGTCTTCAAGAAAATTCATACCGTAATCGGCAAAAAAGAACGTATTCAGTTCTTCCGGGTTATAACCAGCATTGATGATGGAATGATACTCGTCGAACCAGCTTGCATTGGTAATGTCGACGCCATCGTTCAGAAACAGGTTGTTGCTGCTGCCGATGGTGACGATTTCAACATTCAGCCCGTATTTTTTAAACAGCGTGGCAGGATGCAACTCATAGCCGTTCCAGATGCCTGCCCTTTTGTTGTTCATGTCCTGCAGGGTATTGATGCCGCTTGTTTTTTTTGTGACCAGCATCAGTGACGAACGACTGGAAAACTGTGCGATGTTTACAATGTCGATACCTGATGCCCGGGCTTCGATGGCATTCACAAGCCAGATGGCTGCAAAATCAGCCTGGCCGCTTTCAATCATTTGGATGGAGGTGTGAAAAGGATCGAATTTGATGATATTCACATCGAGGCCATACCTTTCGTAAAACCCTTTCTCGATGGCCATATAATAGCCGGCAAATTGCGCATTGGCAACCCAGTAGGGAAGAAATTTTACGTTTCTTAAACTAACGGCTTTAGCACCGGAAGTTACCGGATCCGGGTTTTGATGTTCAGCTTGTTCAGGTGGTTGGTTCTGACATCCCCACATCAAAAACAAACCCGTAAACAGCATGGCAAGGCACGGGATTTTTTTCATTTCACCTCATGTTTCCTTAATGTATTTTTCACAGCTACAAGTGCTAACAAAAATATGCAAAAAATTGACATAAGGAAATAGCCTTCCAATATTATCCTATTAGGTGGGCATTTAGGGGCAGGAAAAGTGTAATGCTTTACACCAACTCAACCGTATTCCGGCAATTTTGAAGGATTTTATCAAACCATCTGTCCAACCAGCGATGGTTCTTCACCGCTTTCGAGCGACAGCAGCATTACGTTCACAAATTCATTTTCGGAAATTCCATGTGCCGGAAACTTCACGGGCAGGTAATGTTCGCCATAACCCTGCGCCATGCCGCGGATGATTTTTTCGACCAGCACGGTCTGGCTTTTGCCCACGAATGACTCCCGGTATTTTCGCTTCTCTTCCTCGCCTGATTGCCTGATGATTTCGCTGCGGCGCGATTTTTCCTTTTCCGGGATGTGGTCGGGCATGCGTTCGGCGCGGGTGCCCTTACGGACGGAGTACTTGAAGGTGTGAATGTGACCGAAGCCAATTTTTTTTGAAAGCTCAACGGTGTCCTGAAAATCTTCTTCGGTTTCTCCCGGAAAACCCACGATGATATCAGTGGTGAAATTAAAATCGGGATACCGGCCCCGCACTTTGTTCACGATGTCCATAAAGCTGTCCACGGTATACATGCGGCGCATTTTAAGCAGGGTTTTGTCGGAGCCGCTTTGCAGGCACAGGTGTAGGTGCGGCGTAAGTTTGGGATGGCCGAACAGGTCGAACAGCTTATCGCCGAATCCTTCGGGTTCGATGCTGCCGATGCGCAGCCTGAAATCGCCGGGCAGCTCTAGGATTCTTTCCACCAGCGTTTCGAAATCCGTGCCTTCGTGCTGATAACGTCCGATATTCACGCCGGTGAGCACCACTTCGCGATAGCCGAATTCCACCACCTGGCGGATGTTTTCGAGGATTTCATCAACGGGCCGGCTCGTCGCCCTGCCGCGTACTTTTGGTATGATGCAGAAGGTGCAGAAATTGTCGCAGCCGTCGTGTATCTTGATCCAGCTACGGGTGTGAAAAGTTTTTTCGGCGGCTTCGTAGTTAAATAAATTTGTGTCGAAATGTTCGGGGTGGCTGATCTCGCCCTTGAAATGCCCGTCCACCAGTCCGAAGATCGAACTCTTGTGCTCGTTGTCGACGAACCATGTGACGTTATCCTTGTTTTTTTCGAGGTTTTCGCGGTGGTTGTTCACCATGCAGCCCGTTACCACCAGCATGGCATCCTTGTGTTTTCGCGCGGCCTGGCTGATCACCTGGTTCGACTTGCTGTCGCTCTGGTTGGTTACCGTGCAGGTGTTGATCACCACCACATCGGCGTCGCTGCCAAATTCCACCAGTTGGTAGCCGTTCTTATGGAACTGCGATGCCAGCGCATCCGTTTCGAACTGGTTAAGGCGGCAGCCGAGGGTTTTGAAGGTTATTTTTTTTGTCATTCCTTTCTTGGTAAATTTTCGCTGTGGTGTAAACCTGGAAGGTTTCAAAAACCTTCCAGGTTTTTACCAGTCTATTTTTTCTATTTCTTTGATCATCTCATCCATAAGGTATTTTTTGACGTTATGCCAATAAATGAAATTTTGCTGATCATCAAACATTCTTATTACTTCATTTCTCTGAAGCTTTGTCGGTTTTTCAGATATTAATGATCGGTATGATGAGTAAGGGTAATTATGAAAATGTTCTGTTATTTCATGTTTAACAGGATTCAGATGTATGTATGCAATAAGGTTTTGAAGATATTTCATTTCTCTAATTCTAATCTTGTGAAGATTCTTTTGAAAAAGACTTCCATATCTATTAATCGACTTATTAATTGCTTTAGTGTAGGCATTTAAGAAGTTAGAAAAGGGTTGGTAAAGCTTATCACTTTGTTCAAGATTATCTAAATCTTTTATTCTAAGTAAAATATGAAAATGATTTGGTATTAAACAATAGCAGTAAATATCAGCAACAGGCAAAAGATATTTTCCGACTAAATCCATAAAGTATTGATAGTTTTTTTCTTCAAAAAAGATTTTTTCTTTGTTATTGCCTCTGTTAAAAATGTGATAAAAATACCCTGGTTCAAATATTTCTGCCATTTTGTTATGATTAAAACCTTCCAGGTTGTCGAAACCTGGAAGGTTGTGTTACTTTTCAACGGGCTCCGGCTTTGTTAGAACCAACTCCCCCTCCACCGAAAAATCAGTCGATGAAGAAATCTTCAGGTTGGTAAATTGTCCGATCAGGCTTTCGTCGGCGGATGCGAAACGGCAAACGATCTTTCCTTCGGTGAGGGCGCTGAGGTAGCCATCCTTGCGGTCGTGGCCGGTTACGAGCACGCGGAAGGTTTTGCCGATCATGTTGTGGTTGTGTACGGCGGTATGCCTGCGCAGGTCGGTGCTAAGCTGATGGTACCGTTCGCTTTTTACGTCCTTTGGCACATCGTCGGCCCAGCGCGAGCTCGCGGCACCCGGGCGTACGGAATACTGCGCGATATAGGCCATATTGTACTTAAACTCGTCCATGATGCGGCGGGTATTTTCGAACTGCTCATCGGTTTCGCCGGTAAACCCGACGATGATATCGGTAAACACCGTAGCCTGCGGGATCAGTCGGCGGATGGTGT
>JBKHBQ010000012.1:0-27575 GCA_046542305.1 Bacteroidales bacterium | reverse complement strand
GTGATCGACGACAAAGACACCAACAACCAACTGGAGGAACTTTTCAAGCAGATTCCCGCCACCTATGTAGCCGACGGGCATCACAGAACCGCCGCTGCCGCACTCGTGGGAAAGGAAAAGCGTGAAAACAACCCCAACCATCAGGGCGACGAAGAATACAATTTTTTCCTTGCCGTACATTTCCCCGACGATCAGCTTACCATCATCGATTACAACCGCGTGGTGACTGACCTGAACGGTATGAGCGATGAAGAATTCCTGAAAAAACTCGGGGAAACCTTTATGATAGAGGAAATGGGAACGGATATTTACAAACCCGACAGGCTGCACAATTTCAGCATGTACCTCGATGGCAAGTGGTATTCCCTTACTGCCCGCGAAGGAACTTACGACGACAACGACCCCATCGGGGTGCTCGATGTAACGATCCTTTCAAACCTGGTGCTCGATAAATTACTCGACATTAAAGATCTCCGAACCTCGGACCGCGTGGATTTCGTTGGAGGCATCCGCGGACTGGGAGAACTGAAAAAGCGTGTGGATTCGGGTGAAATGAAAGCCGCTTTTGCACTCTATCCGGTTTCAATGCAACAGCTTATCAACATTGCCGACAGCGGAAACATTATGCCACCCAAAACTACATGGTTCGAGCCGAAACTGCGTAGCGGCCTGGTGGTACATTTGCTGGATTAAGACACAAGGCATTTTGAAAAATTTAAGAAACAGGTTTTTGATTATTAAGAGATGGAAAACAAAGAATTGGTATTAAAAACCCTGCGCGAGGCGGAAGGGCCGATGAAAAGCGGCGAAGTGGCCGAAAAAACCGGCGTCGACAAGAAAGAGGTAGATAAGGCCATCAAGGCTTTGGTAAAGGAAGAAATAGTTCATTCTCCGAAACGCTGTTTTTACGCACCAAAATAACATTAACCTTTCATAAAAAATATGAAAAAGCCCTGCCGGAATTTATGCTTGCAGGGTTTTTTCTTTTTTAGGGCGGCATCCACCGGCGGCATCAATTCAGGGTGAAAAGTTTTACTTTTGTTCGATCAATAAAAAAGCATTCCAATTATGGCAAAATACGGTAAGTGGATTGGCGGGGGTTTAGGCTGGGTACTTGGCGGTCCGATAGGTGGCATACTGGGCTTCCTGTTCGGATCAATGTTCGACAGCATGCAATCGGCCGATTTCGAATGGCGCCCGCCCATTGGCGATAAGGATAGGCAGGCCTACGGCGACCAGGCATACACGCGCACGCAGCGCGGCGATTTTACGGTGAGTCTTTTGGTGCTAGCGGCAGCCGTTATGAAAGCAGATCAGCGCGTGTTGAAATCGGAGCTCGAATACGTAAGACAATTCCTGCGCAGCCAGTTCGACGAAGAAACCACCAACCAAAGCATCCTGATGCTTCGCGAAATCCTGAGGCAGGAGTACAACCTGGCGGACGTAAGCAGGCAGGTGGGTAGGTTTATGGATTATTCTTCCAAACTGCAATTGCTGCATTTCCTTTTCGGGATTTCAATGGCCGACGGACGCACGCATCCTTCAGAAATCGATGTGATTCATCAGATAGCCGGATTTATGGGCGTGAGAAACCATGACTACGAATCCATTAAAGCAATGTTTATCAGGGATAATTTTTCCAATTACAAAATCCTGGAAATTACACCCGATGCAAGCAATGATGAAGTAAAAAAAGCATACCGCAAAATGGCCGTCAAATACCATCCCGACAAAGTAAGCCACCTGGGCCCTGACATTCAGGAATCGGCTAAAAAGAAGTTTCAGGAACTAAATGCCGCATATGAGGCTATAAAAAAGGAACGCGGCATGATATAGTTTGGATGACTTACCCTGATCGAAATATTCGGCGAATTTAAGCATATTTAACTATTTTTGCCTGAGCAAAATCACGGTACAAAATTCAAATTTTTTTTATGAAAAAACTTTACATCACTCGATTACTGATGATAGCGCTTGTATTATCCTGTTATGGCACAGGTATTTTCGCACAGCAAACGAAAAACAAGCCCATCACACTCAAACACTGGATGACACCCGAAGAGGCCAAACTCAAACACCTGATCGGGAAAGACGCAAAGGTTACCGAACCACCGGACGGTCCCGTAACCAACATTGCAGAATACGACCACATGCAATCGGTGCTGATCCGGTATTCCTTCGGCATTTCGTATCAGCTTATCGCGGCCATGTCGGAAGAATGCAACGTGACCACCATTGTAGCCAACCAGAGCGAAAAAACCTATGTTACCAACCAATATCAAAATCAGGGTGTGAACCTCGACAACTGCGATTTCATTATCGCCCCGAGCAACAGCTATTGGACCCGCGACTACGGCCCATGGTTCATCTTCGATGGCAACGATGAAATTGGAATCATGGATTTTACCTATAACCGCCCGCGGCCACAGGATAATGCCATCCCTGCCAAGGTTGCCGCGGAACTCAACATTAACCTGTTCGAAATGGACATCGCCACCGCCGGCGGAAATTATATGACCGACGGCATGGGACAGGCAGCCTCCTCCGATCTGATCTGGATTGAAAATTCCGGTTATACACATGATGAGATCGATGAAATATTCCAGGAGTACCTGGGTATCGATACCTATCACGTGCTGGAGGACCCGAACAATACCTATATCGACCACATCGACTGTTGGGGAAAATACCTCGACGTAGATAAGGTGCTGATCCGGTCTGTACCCACATCCCATCCGCAGTATGACGAGATTGAAGCCACGGCGGCCTATTTCGAAGGGCAGATTTCGTCGTACGGAACTCCTTACCAGGTGTTCAGGGTTTTCACGCCCAACGACCAGCCCTACACAAATTCGCTGATCCTGAACAAGAGGGTATTCGTGCCCGTTACCGGGTCGCAGTGGGACGATGATGCAATTGCATCGTATGAAGAAGCCATGCCCGGATACGAGGTGCTTGGATTTACGGGTAGCTGGCAGTCCACCGACGCACTGCACTGCCGTACCAAGGGAATTGCCGATATCAACATGCTGCACATCCGCCATATTCCGCTGCTGGCTGAACAGCCGGTTCAGGCTGATTATGCCGTGGAAGCCACATTGAAGGCCTTTAGCGGCCAAGCCATTTACAGCGATTCCGTGCTGATCTGGTACCGCATAAATGGCGGCGTCTGGGACTTTACCAGTATGACCAACACGTCGGGACAGATCTGGGAAGGCAACATTCCTGGGGCCTCAGCAGGAAGCCAGATCGATTATTATTTGTACGCCGCCGATCAGTACGGAAAACGCTCCACCCATCCTTTCATCGGCGAACCCGATCCGCACAGCTTCTTTGTGGGAGAACAGGCCTATGCACACATCGAAGTCACGCCTGATACGATAAATGTTTCAGCCCCGGTTGGCGGATCGGCCGATGCCATGCTTTCGATCTGTAACACCGGCGACCTGGAACTGAATTTCGAAATTGAAACTTCAACTGCGGCATACGGGCAGATCGAAACCGTTGTGCCCGACAGTCCATCGGCCAGTTCATGGGAGTATAATACCTACGACGAAACAGGCTGGACTGATATCCAGATGAGCGAAAGCGGAGAACTGGCCAATGTGGAGGTGGAATTCAACTGGAGCACCGATGATTGGCCCGAAGAAGGAAGCCTGCATCTGCAATCGCCCGCAGGAACTGTAGCCGTGTTGCTGGCAGGAAGTCCGGCAGGAAACTATACCCTTGACATTACAGATTTTGAAGGAGAGGAACTGAGCGGTGACTGGAAAATGTGGATCGAAGATACCTACGGCGACGGCGGCCATCAGGCTACAGGTATTGCCGTAACCTTTACCGTGATTGAAAGCGAAACTGAATGGATGCCAACCGAACCTGTCACGGGCATGGTTCAACCCGGCGAATGTGCTGATGTGACTATTCCGTGCAATGCCGAAGAACTCACCCCCGGAACCTGGGAAGGTATGATCACGATTAATTCCAACGATCCTGAAAACCCGGTGGTGGAAGTGCCGGTTTATTTCGAAGTGACCGGAACTGCTGATGTAACCGTGGCCCCCGATACATTGTGGTTCCTTACCATGAATGACATGATCGAAGGCAAGATGCTTTACATTTCCAACGAAACTGGCTCCGATATCATGATCACCGACATTACGGAATACGGAAGCAACTTCGCCTGGATGTTCGAGGAATCGCTTCCGGCCATGCCTTACAACCTGCAAGCCGGCGCGGAACTGCAGCTTAATGTGATCATTCCTCCGCCTCCGGCCGGTGCCGAAGCCATGCTCTACGACGACCTGACGGTGACCACCGGTATTGGCTCCCAAACCGTAACCATTGCCTGGAACGATGCCGTTTACCAACCCAACCTGGCAATAGCCCCCGACACACTTTGGTTTGAAACGCCACAGCAGGCATGGGTCGACGGCCTTACATTCACCATCGAAAATACCGGAAATGTTCCGATGGACATCTTCAATGTTCCGCTATCAGGCGAAATATGGGAAATCCAGGAACCACCGGTGAGTTTTCCTTATCAGATGGAAGTGGGCGAAACTCTCGAACTTAACGTGCTGATTACGTTGGTTTCACCTCCCGATGCATATCTGTATGAAACCTTTGAAATAGAATCTATGTTGGGGTTATCCTCCGTTACCGTGGCCCTGAATGATGTGATTCTTGGGCTGGATGAGTTTGGAACCGGAAGCACTGAAGTGTATCCAAATCCATTCAGGGAACAGCTAAGCATCGAAATACCTGTTGAAACGCGGCAGCAAATCCGGGTTGAGGTTCTTGACTTCCAGGGAAAATTAATTACAACACTCACGGATAACATGCGGCAGGCCGGTCTGCACCGGATTTCATGGAATGGAAAAGACCGCAATGAAACAGTGGTTGGAAACGGTATTTACTTCATCCGCATCCATTCCGCTGAAAAAACCGAACTCATCAAGGTGATGAAAGTGAATTAAAATAAATTATTGAATCCCACATAAAAACCTGGCGGGTGTTGCAAACCTGTCAGGTTTTTTTATTTCCTGAATGATAAAAAAAATATTTTCAGCTACTTTTGCCTGAAATAATCAAAAAACTGATATCCATGAAAGAATCCATCGCCATACTTGCAGGCGGAGGTCCTGCACCGGGAATCAACACGGTGATCGGCACCATTGCCAAGGTTTTTTTGCAAAGCGGATACCGCGTGATCGGTTTGCACGAGGGCTATAAGAGTTTATTCAGCAATCATCCGCTCATGACGGAAATTGACTTCGAACAGGCCGATAAAATTCATAAGCAGGGCGGATCGGCCCTTCAGATGAGCAGGTATAAACCGAAGGATGAGGAATTCAAAACCGATTTCTTTACCAACAACAACGTAAAGCTGCTTGTGACCATTGGTGGCGACGACACGGCTTCCACTGCCAACCGCATCTCCAAATTTTTGGCAGAGAACGATGTAAAAATTCAGAATATTCATGTACCCAAAACCATCGACAACGACCTTCCCCTGCCGGAAGGATCGCCCACCTTTGGCTATCAGTCGGCCAAACAGGAAGGGGTCCGGATTGCCCAAACGGTGTATGAAGACGCCCGCACCAGCGGCAACTGGTTCATCGTATCGGCCATGGGTCGTGAGGCCGGACACCTGGCCTTCGGTATTGGCGCCGCCTGCCACTACCCGATGATCATCATTCCTGAGATGTTCAATCAAACCGACGTTACCATCCGAAAGATCGTAAAGCTGGTGATTTCGGCGATTCTGAAACGGTTGGTGCTGGGCATTTCCTATGGCGCGGTGATCATCAGCGAAGGCGTTTTCCACTTTATGACGGACGCCGAGATCGAATCCACCGGTATTAATTTTACCTACGATGAACACGGCCATCCCGAACTTGGCAATGTAAGCAAAGCCCATATTTTCAACATCCTCATCCAGCGCGAGCTGAAGCGTTTGGGCCTGAAAATAAAAAGCCGCCCCGTGGAACTCGGTTATGAGCTTCGTTGCGTACAACCCGTCGCCTTCGACCTGCTGTATTGCGCGCTACTCGGAATGGGCGTAAAAAAGTTGTTCGATCAGGGCATCACCGGCTGTATGGTCACTTCCGACCATAAAGGTGATATTGCCCCGCTCTACCTGAAAGATGTGGAGGATGAAAATGGCAAAGTGTTGCCACGACTGGTAAACATCAACTCTCAAAAAGTGCAATTGGTGTACGGAATCAATCACCAGTACATTACAGAGGAAGATTACGAAGCCGCCCGCAAATTCGTCGACACACCTGAAAAATATGATTTCTATAAGATTTTGAATTGGAAGAAGATCGAGATAATTTAACAAATAAACCTGTCCCTTTGGCATCCGCTCTGGACGTTCGGCGTAGCTTCTGCTACGCTGAAATATCCTCGCAGCATCTGCTGCCAAAACAAAACCCTTATTACTAAGCTGTAGCAGATGCTAATAAAATAAAGGATCGAAGCAGATGCTTCGACAAACAGAAAGGTCAAGATTATTTAACTTTCTAAAAACTACCGCACAAATTCCAGCCTGATCTTTTCAGCGAGGACTTTGGCCAGTTTGTAACTGGATTCGTACGTCCAGCCGGCGATGTGCGGGGAAAGCACTACACGATCGGATTGGATAAGGTATTGGAAGGCGTCGGGCAGGGACTCTTTTTCGATATCTTCAAACGACAGCTTTTCGTACTCCAGCACGTCGAGGGCAGCACCGATCACTTTTCCGGTTTGCATGGCCGCGACCAGATCATCTGTTTTTACCACCTTGCCACGGGCTGTATTCACCACGAAAATATCCTTACGGAAGGCCGATAGGTAGTTCTCATCAACCAGGTGATGCGTTTCTTCCGTCAGCGGAACATGCAGGCTCAGGATATCGGCCGTGCTGAAGATGTTTTGCATGTCGGATTCTTCAACATACCCGTCGGAATAGCCGGTTTTGTATTTATCATACGCAATTACGCGGGCATCAAAACCCTGCAGCCGTCGGGCAAAGGCAGAACCCATATTTCCGTACCCGATGATGGCCACCGTTTTTCCTTTGATCTCCAGCCCTCTGTTTCCCTCGCGTATCCAGATGCCACGGCGGACCTCGGTGTCGGCCCTGAGCAGATTGTTCATCAGCATCAGCAGCATACCCAGCGCATGCTCACCCACCGCATCGCGATTGCCTTCGGGTGCATTCAGGCAACGGATGCCTTTGGATCGCGCATAATCCACATCTATATTTTCCATGCCGGCCCCTACCCTGCCGATAAACCTGAGCTTTACGGCGCGGTCAAGCATTTCTTGGTCGAGTTTTATTTTTCCGCGGATAATCACACCTTCGTAATCACCAATGGAAGTAAGGTATTCTGCACGTGAATAGCCGGCAAAATAGTCGCAATGAAAACCAAAACGGGTAAGATCCTCCTGAAGCACAGGATGTGCCGTGTCGATAAAAAGTACTTTGGCCCTGTTCATGCTTTGCCCAATTTTGGGCGAAATTATTCTTTTTTCGTCACATCTGAACCGGATTCCTTTAGCGAATTGATCATGAAACTGATGGCTCTGACCTTGAATTTATCGCTGGCGCGAAGAATCATCTCCAGGTCGGTAGGATATTCCATTTTTTTGCTGCCCACCAGTTTAAAAGTTTCAGGTGAAAGCGCATTCAAATCGCCCTTGAAGCGTGCCGAGCGGTGGAAGAATTTTGTTTCACCGGTCAGGTATTCGGTGGCAACGGTAGCACCGGTTTCCAGATTCTTTACCGTCACCATGCCGCCGATCAACATGGATTTGCGTTGGCTGGTTTCGGTAACATAGCAGGCGATAGTTTTCAGCAACGGGTATTCAATTTTCTTTCCAAGGCTGTCGTAAGCGAAATTTCCATCCTCATCCAGCTTATAGCCAACTCCGTCCTGAACTTTTGCTGTTTCGGTGTAGTATACCTCCTTTGTGTCCTCGGGTAAAATCTTTACATCGAGCACCCGGACCTCCACTGAATAGTCAAATTCAATCCCGGATTTCTTATTGTTAAAAAACCGGTATCCGGGAACATCCAGTTCCGAAAGGTTGAGGTAACCGAGCTCTTCCTCAAGCTCATACGGCAGATAACCGGGGTAATCAATGGTGATCCTGTATAAAACATTGAGCGTTTCCAACACCGTAAAATCAGCAAGCAGTGCCTTCACATCCCGGAAGCCCGGCATCAGTACATTTATTTTGTTCAGGCTTTCGTAGGCATAGCCGATCTCTGATTTGGTTCCGCTTTCGAGTTGTTTCTTTGCACTTGCATAAAGGTAACCGCAAGCTTTAAGCCGGGAAGCTTCAATCATCGGTTTATAATCAACCGCTTTAAAATTCATAAGCAGCCTGGTGGTGTCCGGAAGTTCCATGATCATTTCCTGTCGCCGGTTCATCTTTTCGTAAAGCTGATGAACATTATACCAGATATCGGGCCGGCCGGAAGATACAAATTCGGTGATCATAGCGGTATCACGCTCTTTTGCCTTTTGGTAAACAGTGGCCAGTTCCAGGGCTTCCTTCTGATTTTCAGGATGCTTTTTCACTTCCACAATCATCACTTCGAGAGCCTGATCGTACTTGCTCTGGTTAACGTATTTTCCCGGTACCGAGCAGGAGAATAGAAAAGCGAATAACAGCAAGTAAAGTATCTTTTTCATAGTGTTGGAGTTAAAACTTAAAAACCTTCTAAATTCATTGAAATACTGCAATTTAGTCGATTATTAATTTTTCTGTTAAGAATATAAATTATAATTTCGAGGCCTTTTTGCAAAGCATAGTGCAAAATCTTACAATTTTAATACCAAACTTAGCAACAAGGAACCGACTGCATGTGGACTTATCTGGCTTCATTTATACTCCGGCGACGATACTGGAATCTGATAATTATCCTCTTACTCACCCTTTTCATGGGTTACAATGCGCGCGAGGTAAGCATGTCGTACGAGATGACGCAGATGTTGCCCTCCACCGATTCCACAAGTGTACTGTACGACGAATTCAAGCGCACTTTCGGTGAGGATGGCAGCGTGTTGTTTATTGGTATTTCTGATACAAGCATTTTTGATCTGGATGTTTTCAATGCCTGGTACGATCTGACTGAAGACATCCGGAACCTGGATGGTGTGGAAGGCGTGGTATCGATGTCGCAATTGTATTTTCTGAAGAAAAACGATTCCACCAAAGTTTTCGATTTTCTGCCGGTTTTCAACGAGCGGCCACGCAACCAGCAGCAGCTCGACAGCCTGATGGACGTGGTATTCTCACTTCCTTTTTACGACGGATTGCTCTACAACAAATCTTCCAGTTTTACCCTGATGGCCATCACCCTCGACAAGGAAATCCTGAACACCAAAGACCGCGTAGGCCTGATTTATGGCATCCGGGCCGAAGGGGAAAATTTTGCTGATAAAACCGGGGTGAAGGTACATTATTCCGGACTGCCCTACATCCGTACCATCACAGCTAAAAAGATCGAAAACGAACTGCGGCTGTTTGTGATCCTTTCACTGCTCATCGCTTCGGTTATCCTGCTGATCTTCTTCAAAAACTGGAAAATTGTGGCCGCCACCATGGTCATTGTCATTTTTAATGTAGTTTGGGTAATGGGATGGATCACCATATTCGGCTACAAAATAACGGTATTGACAGGTATTCTTCCGCCGCTGCTGATTGTGATCGTGGTAGAAAACTGCATCTTCCTGCTGAATAAATATCATGCGGAAATCATCAGGCACGGCAACAAAATCAGATCACTCACCCGTGTGGTGATGTTTATCGGCAATGCCAACCTGCTTACCAATACCACCACGGCCGCCGGTTTTGCCGCTTTCATCATTACTGGTAATCAGGCTTTGATCGAGTTTGGCATTGTAGCTTCCATTTCGATCATGGTGGCATATTTTTTAACGCTTTTCCTGATCCCGATCTTTTTCAGCTTTCTAAAGCCGCCTCACACTAAACACACATCTCATCTCGACAAAGGAATCGTCAATACCATTGTGCAGCGGATCGTTCATATCGTTCAGCATCACCGTAGCATCATTTACGGCATTACCATTGCGCTGGTACTGGCAGGGTTCTATGGCATTTCGCTCCTGAAAACCACCGGAAATATTGTAGATGATATTCCAAAACGCGACCCGATGTACCGCGACCTGATGTTTTTTGAGCGAAACATTAAAGGGGTGATGCCGCTGGAAATATCCATCGATACCCGTAAACCAAGGGGTGTCCTCCAGTTGCCAACCATAAAACGGATAGAAGAACTGCAGCAGGTTTTGGCCGGATATCCAGAACTTTCTGAACCGCTATCGGTGGCCGAGGTGGTAAAATTTGCCAAACAGGCTTTTTATGGAGGAAATCCTGCCATGTACAGCCTGCCCAATACACAGGAAAAGAATTTCATCATGCGGTATGTACCGGGCATGGATAAAGGCAAACGTACCATCATCAATTCGTTTGTTGATACCAGTTTGCAGGTGACACGCATCAGTGTGCAGATGGCCAATATCGGCACCAACGACATCGAACGCATCCGCACCGATCTGCGCCCGAAAATCGATTCGATCTTCCCGCCGGAGAAATACGATGTAAACCTTACCGGCACCAGCGTAGTTTATCTTGAAGGCACCAACTATCTGATCAAAAACCTGCTCACCAGCCTGCTGCTCGCCCTGGTGGTGATATCTGTGCTGATGGCACTGCTTTTTACTTCGGCACGCATGATTGCCATCTCCATGGCACCCAACCTGATCCCACAAATCATGACTGCCGCCATGATGGGATACCTGGCAATTTCCATCAAGCCTTCAACCATCCTGATATTCAGCATTGCGCTGGGGATCTCGGTAGACAATGCCATCCATTTTCTCTCGCGTTACAGGCTTCAGTTGAGAATGAACAACTGGAACATCAAAACTTCGGTGATCAATGCGCTGAAGGAAACCGGTTTCAGCATGGTATATTCATCGGTGGTGCTGTTTTTTGGATTTATCATTTTCACCTTATCCTCCTTCGGTGGAACGGAGGCGCTGGGATACCTTATTGCATTTACGCTGGTGATAGCCCTGTTGTCGAATTTGTTTCTGCTGCCCTCACTGCTGCTGACACTCGACAAGCACATCACCACCAGAAAATTCTCGGAACCACTGCTCGAAATTTTCGATGAAGAAATCGACATTGAACTGGATGAACTCGAAATTGAAGAGATTGACACGCGCGGATCGGCATAAAAAATTTTAAATATTTGGGAGTTATTTCAAATTTCCTCACTTTTACGAAAAAAAGCATATGAAAGGAATTATTCTCGCCGGCGGCGCCGGTACACGTTTGCACCCCATTACCATGGCTATCAGCAAGCAACTGATGCCAATCTACGACAAACCGATGATCTATTACCCGTTGTCGGTACTGATGATGGCGGGCATTCGTGATGTGCTGATCATTTCCACTCCACAGGATCTGCCGAATTTCGAAAAACTCCTTGGCGACGGCTCGCGGCTGGGCTGCAATTTCAGCTACAAGGTGCAGGAGGTTCCCAATGGGCTGGCACAGGCATTTGTGCTGGGTGCGGAATTTATCGGAAACGACAAGGTATCGCTGATCCTGGGAGATAATATTTTTTACGGAACCGGCCTGCAAAAGCTCCTTCAGGAAAACAATGATCCCGAGGGAGGAATGGTGTTTGCCTACCACGTATCCGATCCCGAGCGCTATGGCGTGGTAGAATTCGACGAAAATCAGAAGGCGATCTCCATCGAAGAAAAACCCAAGCATCCAAAATCGAATTTTGCGGTTCCCGGGCTGTATTTCTACGACAACAGCGTGGTGGAAGTGGCAAAAAACATTAAACCCAGTCCACGGGGAGAGTATGAGATCACCGATGTAAACAAGCATTACCTGGACGAAGGCAAACTAAAAGTGGGTATTCTGAGTCGTGGCACTGCCTGGCTGGATACCGGCACCTTCGAATCGCTGCTTGAAGCCTCGCTGTTTGTGGAAGTAATCGAAAAACGGCAGGGGCTGAAAATCGGATGCATCGAAGAAGTTGCCTACAGGATGAAATTTATTGATGACGCCAAACTCGAGGAAATTTCGCAGCCCTTGCTCAAAAGCGGATACGGCGCTTATTTACTGAAGCTTTTACAGCTTTAGAGCATGATGCGTGAAAAGATAAAAATGTTTTGTGCATTAACATTTTTGGGGCATAAAGGTTAGTAATAAAAATGGAAAGATACAACAACTACAAGGAACAGGTCAACTGTGCACTTAGCGAACTCGACCTTGACCGTGCGCCGCCACGGCTGTACCGGCCGATCAGCTATACGCTGTCGCTGGGAGGTAAACGGCTGCGCCCCATCCTTACCCTGGCGGCATGTGACCTTTTCGGAGGGAATCCTGATCAGGCACTGCATGCAGCCATCGGGCTGGAGATTTTTCACAATTTCACTTTGCTGCATGACGACATTATGGACGAGGCACCCCTGCGGCGCGGGGAGGCTACCGTATATAAAAAATGGAACCCCAATGTAGCCATTCTCTCCGGCGACACCATGTTTGCCCTGGCCACCAACATCATCAATAAAACACAACATCCCTCCATAAAAGATATCCTGGAGTTGTTCACCCAAACTGCCATCGAAGTCTGTGAAGGCCAACAACTGGATATGGATTTCGAATCGCAGGCTGTGGTATCCATTGCGGAATACCTGAATATGATCAGGCTGAAAACGGCAGTCCTGCTGGGTACAAGTCTGCAGATCGGTGCCATTATCGGAAACGCCAACCGGGAACAGGCACAAAATATCTACGATTTTGGGCTGAATGTCGGGCTGGCATTCCAGCTAAAGGATGATTACCTGGATGCTTTCGGTGAAACCGAAGCTTTTGGTAAAGATATCGGCGGAGACATTCGTGCAAACAAAAAAACGTATCTCTACCTTAAATGTCTTGAACAGGCAAATGAACAGGACGCAAGAAAGTTGCTCGGATTATTCGAAACCCCCACTGACAACACCAATGAGAAAGTGAAGGAAGTGCTTTCCCTTTACGAAAAATACAATATCAAAACATTGAGCCTTCAGGAAATGGAAAAATATTTTGGAAAGGCCATCGAAATGATGAACCATGTAGGCGCTGACAGGGAAAAGAAAATAGCGCTGACAAGCTATGCCGAATGGTTGTATAAACGGAATCACTGAATCAACTCCTTCGAGAACCACCTGTCTGCCGAAACAAAAAAGCACAGGGCGTTTTATTTCCCTGTGCCTTTCCGTTTAGATTTTTCTTTCAAAAATCTTTATATCCGTGCTATTTAAAGCTGATCTTCTGATTTTCCTCATCAAATTCATATTCTCCGAATTCACTCAGGGTGAGTGGCCCAAGCATCAATTGAGCTTTTAGCTGATGATCCACCTGCACTTCCACATCATGAATGGTGATATTGGCAATGCGCATGCTTTCGGCTTTGAATATGGCCCGGTGGGCAATGGTGCCTTCGCCGAGGATCTGCTCGGGATCGCCCACGAAATCGTTTTTATCGATGGCTCCTTCCTTAAGAAGCCGCAATGCACTGCCAAGCGATATGGTCGGGCGGATGGTGCGGCTGTCGTAGATGAAACTCAGCGAAAATCCGTTAATGATGCAATCGGCCTGGATGAGCCCATTGGGGGTAAGACTGTAGTCGATAACGTGCTCTTCGGGATTCACCACCACCTGTACTTCCGAACCTTCGGCATCGGTACGTACTTTGGGTTTGGGCACGTAGTCCTTGCTTACAATGGTAAACTCTGTCCGGCGGTTCAATTGATGCGCCTCTTCTTTCTGGATTTCGGTGGGCAGCGAATCGATATAGGCATCATCCAATACAGCTCCTTGCGGGAAGGTAATTTCGCCGCGTGTAATATCTTTCTGCAGTTTTCTCGGTACCCTTTCGCCATATCCTTTGGCAATAAGACGATCAGGATCGATGCCGCGCTTGATCAGATAATCCACCACTGATTCGGCTCGCTTTTGCGAAAGAATATCGTTGCGCTCGTCGGTATCGCGGGTATCGGTATGTGCGGCAAGTTCCACCACGATGGTTTCGTTGGCATCGAGGGTTTCGATCAGGCCCTGCAACGAATCCTGAAACTGCGGCTTAAGATCCCATTTTCCGAGATCATAAAGAATTTCAGGAAGTACGATAGGCTCGTCGGGGATCTGCTCCAGCCTGAAATTTATCTCAAAATCCTTGCTGGCATCCAGTCCTGCCGTAGTTTCCATAGCTTTTTCGTTAAAATAGTTGTCTCTCTCCACAATGATTTCAAAGGTGGTTCCCGGCTTGATTTGCCCATCGATAAATTCGAAATATCCAACGGAATTTGTTTTGGTATTCACTGTGGTGCCGTCGGAACTTACCAGATTCACCGTTGCATCTTCTACAGGCTGTAGCGTATTGTTGTCGAGCACCTTGCCTGCAAGATTATATATCAGCGGGGGATTGATGAAATACCACACATCGTCGCCACCACGACCACCCCGGCGATTGGATGAAAAGAATCCTTCGTTGAGGCCGTCGGGATGGAAGGTAATGCCAAAATCGTCATAATGCGTATTGATGGGTGGTTTCAGATTCACCGGATCGCTCCAGGTGTCATCCTCAAGCCGCACCGACTTGAAGATATCCAGCCCGCCCATTCCGGGAAGGCCGTTCGAAGCGAAATAAAGCACCGAATCACCACGCAGGAAAGGAAATACCTCATCGCCCATGGTATTGATGTTGGCTCCCAGGTTTCGCGGCGTTGAGAAACTACCTCCCGAACCTTTTTTGGTGACTACCCAAAGATCTTTGCCCCCGGCACCGCCGCTTTTGGGTGACGAGAAGATCAACATGGTTTCGTCGGGGCTGACTGCGGGGTGACCAAACACGGAGGTACTGTCGCCCCCCAGATCGATCTTTTCGGGTTCTCCCCATCCGCGGCCCTGCTTGCGCGAGCGATAAATCTGACACCCGTTGATGGTAACATTATCCTTGCTGCAGCGCGTAAAATACATGTCGCTGAAATTTCCGTTGAAAGCAGCCTGGCCTTCGTTGGCTTCGGTATTTACGGCCTCAGCTTCGTCGGCGAGCACCGGCGAGCTCCAGTCGCCCTTCCGGTCCTGTTTGGTATAAAAGAGGTCGGTGAAATTCATTCCCGTCCATTCGTCTTCTCTTTTTCCGGTGGAGCCATCGCGGCTGGAGGTAAAGATCAGGGCATTTCCGGTAGGTTCGGAATAGGCCGGCGAGAAATCATCTTCCCGCGAATTCATCCGCCTGAGCTTTTCAATTTTGAAATTGCTGGGATTTTCCAGCCATTCCATAGCCAGCCTGCACGATTCCACACCGGTATTTCCGCGGGGATCATCCGGCTCGCGTTCAGCATATTTCTGGTAATTTTCAAGGGCATCCTCGTAATCGCCGTTGGCGCGCTGCATATCTGCCAGGCGCAACAGGACCAGCGGCTCGGTCCGGTCGTAGTTCAGCCTTTCCAGCCGCTTATAGTATGCTTCGGCCCGCCGGGTGTCGGTGGTAAGCCGGTAACATTCGGCCAGTTTGTACGAAATCTTGTTTTTTTCCACCTTATTTCCCTTGGCACGCAAATAGGCTTTCTTGTACTTGGGAATAGCCAGTGAATACCGCATATTTTCGAAATCCTCGTCGGCGGCCTCTGTTCGGCGGCTTTGTGCATCGAGGCCTGAGGCGGTAAACATACATAAAGCCAGTATTGCCGCGACAATCCGGATGCTCATCATATTTTTAATTTTTATGCTAAAGGTACTCAAGTTATGCTCTCCTTTCATTATAAAGGGGACTATTGGATGAATCCCATTACAAGTTTGAAGGTTAACGACGATTCGGTTTGCTTTATTATCGAATTGTTTTTCATAACACACTGCTGAACCGTAACTTTACAAGCGGGGTTCGCGGCCTTTATACTTGCCGGCATTTTCATTTTCCGGGGCTTTTTCCGGCCGGTTATCCTCCGCATTGTCAGTCTTTTTCAGTACGCTGGTTTCACGGTTGAAATCGTCCTTCAGTTTATCAGTCGTTTTACGAATATCTTTCGTTTCCCGGTCGATCTCATCCCTGATCTCGCTGGTGGCTTTTTTAATTTCGTTCACGCCCTTACCCAGCCAGCGGGCAATTTCCGGAATTTTATCCGGCCCAAAGATGACAAAAACCACCAGCAGGATAATGAAAATCTCCCCTCCGCTAATATTGAAAAACGCTGTTACCAATGTAATTTTTGCATTAAATAATCAATAGAGAACATCAACGTAGCGAACCACACAAAAGTATAAAAAAAGTCCCGACAAGAAAGGTATTCCTTATCGGGACTCATTTTGAAATGCTATTTCAATTCATTATTTTCTACCTTTTTTCAAACCGGCTTTCTTTTGCTTCATCATCAGCAGGTCGTAGGCAATCGGACTTGCCACAAACAGTGATGAATAGGTACCGATAAGAATACCAATAAGTAATGCAAAAGTGAATCCGCGGATCACCTCACCACCGAAAATGAAGATGATAAGCAGCACGACGATGGTTGTACCTGAAGTATTGATGGTACGGGCCAGGGTGCTGTTCAAACCGTCGTTGATGTTCACCATCAGTTCCCTTTTGGGATGCAGGAAAATATATTCACGAATACGGTCGAAGATGATCACGGAGTCGTTGATTGAGTAACCGATGATGGTAAGGATTGCCGCGATAAATGCCTGATCGATTTCCAGGTTGAAGGGAAGCACATTGTAGAACAACGAGAACAACCCGATGGTGATCAGGGTATCGTGCGCCAGGGCAATTACCCCGGAAAGCCCGTATTGCCATCTCTTGAACCTGATGGCGATATATATGAAAATCACCAGCAGGGCAATGCTCACGGCAAGGAAAGCCCTGTTGCGGATATCATCGGCAATGGTCGGCCCTACTTTCTGCGAACTGAGAATACCGATTAGTTTGTCGGCTTCTGTTTCTGCAGTAAAGTCCTTATAAGTAATACTCTGATCCTGGAAAAATGGTTTCAACCCTTTGTACAGCATCTGCTGAATGCTATCGTCGATCGCAGGGTTTTCTCTGTCGATGGCATATTTGGTTGTAATCTTCACCTGTGAGCTCGGGCCGAAGGTCTTTACTTCGGGCTGCTGATTAAACTCAGCTTCGAGCGAGTTTCTTACATCGTTCGTGCTGACAGGCTGATCGAAGCGGATAACATAAGTACGTCCGCCGGAGAAATCCACACCAAAATTCAATCCGCGAAGGGCCAGCGAGCCGATACCTATAATAATGATGGCGGCCGAGAGCAGGTAGGCACCCTTGCGCATTCCAAGGAAATTGTAATTGGCGTTGGCCAGTGTATTGTTGGTGAATCTGTTGCCAAAGGAAATGGTTTTGTTCCTGGTAAGCAGGCTATCGAAAATAATGCGTGAAATGAAGATGGACGAAAACAGCGACGACAGGATACCGATGATCAGCGTAGTGGCGAAACCCTGAACCGGGCCCGAACCGAAAGTAAACAGCACGATACCCGTGAGCAATGTAGTCACGTTGCCGTCGATGATGGCGGAATAAGCGTTCTTGTAACCGTCGCTGATGGCCAGTCGCATCCCTTTCCCGGCACGCACCTCCTCTTTAATACGTTCGTAAATAATCACGTTGGCATCCACTGCCATACCGAGCGTGAGTACGATACCGGCGATACCCGGAAGCGTAAGCACGGCACCCAGCGAAGCAAGTACACCGAAAAGGAAAAGAATGTTGGTGAGCAATGCAAGGTCGGCAATCCATCCGGCGCGGTTGTAGTACAACAACATGTACAACAGTACCAGAAGGAAAGCAATGATGAAAGAGGTCAGCCCGTCGTTGATGGCCACCTTACCCAGTGAAGGACCCACTACGGCCTCCTCGACGATGTGTGCGGGAGCCGGCAGCTTACCTGCTTTCAGGATGTTGGCAAGGTCCTTGGCTTCATTTACTTCAAAATTTCCGGAGATCGACGAGCGTCCGCTGGGGATTTCGTCGTTCACGTTGGGCGCGGAATATACGTATTCGTCGAGTACGATGGCGATTTGCCTTCCGATGTTATCACCGGTAAGTCTTTTCCAGATACGGGCGCCTTCGGAATTCATGGTCATGCTTACTTCAACCCTTCCATTCTGATCGAAGTCCTGGCGGGCATCCACAATCACATCCCCGTCGAGGGCGGGTTCACCGTCGCGTGAAGTCACTTTTAAAGCAACCAGTTCGAGGAATCCGGGCGACCACTTTTCCGGCTTGATCTTCCAGGCAAGTTTCATATCGCGCGGAAAAACATCCTTCACCTTACGCAACAGATTGTTGATCATTGCCGTATCCTTAAATTCGGCAAAACCTACTGAAGCCTGCTGAGCCGGAACGAAACTACCCTGTTCGTTCTGAACAAGGTTGGGTCTCAGATAAGCAAACAAGGGATTTGTTTTGGCAATTTCCTCGGGAGAGCGCTCCTGACCCAAATCGAGGGTATCGGATTCGAGCTGGTCGAGCAATGAAGATTCCTCAGCAGTCGTATCTGCGTCAACCACCTCCTCACCGGTTACGGCTTCGGCATCTACTTCGGTTTCGTCCTGTTCGGCAAGCGGGCTGTCCTCGGCAACATCATCGAGTATTCTCTCTTCTTTCAGGATATCGAGCAGTTTTTGATCGGCCTGCTGGAAATAGCTGTAAACTTCATTAAATTTATAAGTTTCCCAAAACTCGAGCTGCGCAGTACCCTGCAGCAGTTTCCGCACACGTTCGGGTTCTTTAATACCCGGAAGCTCAACAAGGATACGGCCTGCGGTCTGCAATTTCTGAATGTTGGGCTGAGCCACACCAAAACGGTCGATACGTGTACGCAGAATGTTGAACGTACGGTCGATGGCGGCATCGGTTTCGTTGCTGATCACATCCAGAACTTCTTCGTTGGAGGTATTATAATTAATCTGTTCCTTGAATTCCGACATAAAAATAGAAGCCAACTGGAAATTGGGATCGATCTCGCTGATGGCTTCACCGAACAAGGTTACAAAATCTTCCTGGCTGTCGCGCTGCTTTTGCTTAGCCAGTTCCAAAGCCTGCTGGAATGTGGGGTTTTTACTGTTGTTGGCAAGTCCGCGGATAATATCTACAACCGATACTTCCAGGGTTACGTTCATGCCGCCTTTCAGGTCAAGGCCAAGGTTCAGCTCACGTTCTTTGGCTTCTTGAAAGGTATATTGTCTTACCAGCACATTGTAAACTACCTGATCTGCCATGGAGTCGAGGTAATAATTTTCGCGTGCCCGGGCAATGGAATCGTAAAGATATTGCTCCCTGGCAGCATCACCGTCTGACCACACATCGGCAAGTCTCTCCGTTTCCGCATTGTGGGCGTATTCGTCCGCCTTCTTCTCAACCCTGGTGGTCACGTAAGTAAACGATAAGTGGTAAATGCAAACTAGCGCAAACAGGATGGCAATGAATTTGATAAATCCTTTGTTTTGCATGTGTGTTAAAGTTTTGAATAATGTGTTTTGATTACTTTAAAATTTTGAGGGTGCAAATATAGAACAACATTTACAATTAACAAACAAAGCTAATACACAAAATATTCTGCCACGCGGCATTGTGGTAAGCGCTGGCTGCAACTCACGGTCAGGTGCTACTCAGGAATTTGAATCTTTTCTCTTTTTTTCGGTTTCTCACGCTTTTATCTTTTCCCCATTTTTCCTTTTATCCCTTCACCCCATTTTCACCTTCTCACTTCATCCACAAACCGTTTCAGCATATCCTCCTCAAGCAAACCGGCCCGTCGGATGCCGCTGCATACGTCAACGCCGTGGGGCTTAACTGTATGAACGGCCTCAGCAATATTTGCCGGATTCAGGCCACCGGCAAGATAAACAGGCACATTCACCAACTCCACGATTTTCCGGCTGATATGCCAGTCGTGCACCTTTCCCGTTCCGCCAAGGCTTTTCACGCTAAGGCCCGGATTTCCGGAATCCAGCAGCAGGGCATCTGCCAAACCGGCGTAAAGCCGTGCTTCCTCAATGGCCGATTCGCCACGCACATGGATCACCTGCACCAGCCTCACACCGGAAATCTGCTTCCTGATCTCCCGGTATTCATCTTCGGAAACACTATCCACCAGTTGCAGGGTATCCGGCTCAAAACGATGATACTGATCGGTGATGTCTACGGCCGAAACGCTGCTGGTCAGCAAAAAGCGTTCGATCCTTCCCCTGGCATAGTCCAACAATTCGCGGATGGAATCCTCGTCGATCACTCCCGGGCCGCTGGGCATTACCGAAACCAGCCCGATGGCATCTACGCCCGCCTCAACAGCCAGATCCACCTCGCGGCGGTTTTGAATACAACATATTTTAATCTTCGTCATCACCACATCTATTTATTGTATTCAGGAAGATAGGAATATTTGTCACCGTACTCCAGCATTTGCATGGCAAAATCATCCGGGTATTCGATCTTTACATCCTGCATCTCCCCGTTGGCATTAAAAACAGGAATCAGCCTTGGGTTGATAAATCCGGCAAACGGCGCAATCTTTAATTTTTTCCAGCGCCCGAGTACTTCTTCGTGAATTTCGCGGTCTACCTTCACGCCGTAGGTTTCCACCAGTTTTTTGGCGGCATCGAAATCCCCTTCTGATTTAATGCGCTGAATCTCCTTTAATAATTCACCAAAGAGTTCCCTTAGCTTGTCATGATCGTTCACCACGAAATAGGTCTTCGCGTCACGCACCCGCTTTTCAATTACCTGCCGGGTTTTACCATGATGATATGCCCAGGCTGCAATAAGCTGCCTGTTTCGCATGTGCGACTCCTCCAGGTTTTTCCCCGGTTCCACGCGAACCAGTTGTGTGAGCAGGCCTCCGCGGATATACCCGTTGTATTCGGCAATTCCCACGGCGCGTTCGGGCATCAGGCCCAGTTCGATCAGCTTGTCATCTATGGCATAATACAACGCGAAAAGATCGGCACGTGCTTCTTCGATGGTGGCAGCATAATTTTTCAGGGTATCGCTGGGATTTCCCACACCGGGCAGCAATTTTCCCGAACCGTGGCCCACGATCTCATGAAGGTCCACGTGCAGATTGGTAGCCAGCATCCCATATTTCCGCGAAAGCGCCACTTCCTCGTCCGACCATGCAAACTCCTCAATGGCGCCCGATTCTTTCGAAGCCTCATCATACGCCTGCATGATATTGTTGATGGTAACGGATTTTGAACCGTAGGCGGCCCTGATCCAGTCGGCATTGGGAAGGTTTATTCCGATGGGTGTAGAGGGGGAACAGTCGCCCGATTCCACCACCACATTGATCCCGCGGGCTGTAACGCCGGTCACTTTTTCTTTCTTGAATTTCTTATCCGTAGGCGAATGATCCTCGAACCACTGGGCATGATCGCTGATGGTTTTGGCGCGGCGGGTAGCTTCCTCATCGCGCATGTATACCACCGATTCGAAGGTGGCCTTCCGGCCGAGCGGATCACCGTAGGTTTCTATAAATCCGTTGATCACATCGATAGGCGATTCGGTGTCGGAAAGCCAGAGAATGCTGTATTCATCAAATTTTTTAAGTTCGCCGGTTTTGTAGAATTCAAGAAGCTTTTCCAAAGCCTGCCGCTGCGCATCCGTGGTAGCTACCGTAAGCGCTTCCTCAAGCCAGAACATCACCTTTTCGATGGCCTGCGAATACATGCCGTTCCATTTCCAAACCTTTTCCTGTATCCTGCCGTTCTCTTTCACCAGTTTGGAGTTCAGGCCCCACGAAACCGGCCGGGGATCAGAAGGATCGGAAAGTTTGTTATAGAATTCCTCCACCTCCTTTTGGGTGACGTTTTCGTAAAAATTATTTGCCGAAGCTTCCACCATGTCCTTATCCTCATCCTGCACCACCCTTTTGGCATCTGTTTCAGGATCAAACATCAGCGGCTCCAGTTTTGCAAGCAACGCTTCGAGGTTGCCCTCTCCCACCGGAAATCCGGAGATATCCGAATTGTGGGCGATCATCCTGAAATATTCGTAGTCGGTTTCAGGTATAAATTTATCCATGGAATAATGATGATGAATTCCGTTGGAAAACCATACCCGCTTCACATAGGTCATAAAAGCTTCCCATTTCGGCGTTTTGCGGTCGCCGCGAAAAGTCTTGACGATGTTTTCAAGCGTACGCCTGATCAGCAGGTTGTATTTATAGTTCTGATCGTAAATAATATCCCTGCCCGACAGGGCGGCTTCATAAAGATAATAAAGCAGTTTCTTATGTTCGGCGGGCAGATCATCGAAACCCGGCACCTGATATCGCAGGATGCGGATATCGGCGAATTGTTCGGTTAGTACCCTGAATTTTCCTTTTTCCTTTTGCATCACAAAAATTTTTTTTTGCAAAAGTATAAAAAGGCGGGGAGAGCTTTTAACCGGATTTAAGCATGATTATCTCCTCCCGTCCAGATCAATTTCATCCGGCGGCACATATTTTTCGGATTCCACCCTTACGTCCACATCTTCTGCATAACGCCACATGCCATCTGAAAATACAAGCGCATCGAACTGCTCGTAGGAAGGTACCGCACCGCGAAACATTCTCCCCATCGCAGGATTGTTTCCGGTAAGATGGTTGAACACGATCATCCAGGCGGTTTTTCGTTTCTTTCCGGGAATAAGCTGTTCCTCCCAGGCAAGGTGGAAAGGCACCTGATCGGTGAATTCGAATAGGATGCGGTGGCTGATATTTTGTTTGTTCATTTTAAATACAGGCATACCAAAAACCGGTTGCCCATCCTCATCAAAATACATGGCTTCGATAATTCTTGCCGATTGACCTTCGTCAGCTCCCCGCCAGCCCAACAGGGTGTAAAAACGCTTTTTATCCTTTTTCTTTTCGATGGCACTGAAATAAACGGCACCCGGCCAGTTGGAAACGGAATATGCTTCAGCATCAACGATCGGCTGCTCTGATTCGTCCAACAGAAGCACATCAGAAATCATGTCGCCTGCGAACTTTTGCATGATGCCCGAATAAATATGCCTTCCCCCTGAAAGAGGTATCGCCCAGGTGAACATACTGAATGTGCCATCATCAGGCCGGATGGTCTTGATAAATTTTAAAGAATCGGGGGGCAGGGTGGCCGAAACAGGATCGTGAAGCAGTTCAGCAAATTTTTCTTCAAAAACCTGGTTGGCAGCTATTTTCATGCTGTCAGGCACATTGTCGAAAAGTACCCGTCCAATGGAATCGGTAAACGAGAGAAACCTATCGCCTGCAGGCTGGGCAGACAAATTTCCCGCAAAAAACAGGATCGCTATGATGATCAGTAATCTGTGCATAATAAATTATCTGTTTGCAGCAAACGCATCCTACGGTTGAATATTTTCCTTTTAGACCTCAATGCACAGGCAGAATTCTTGACGAGTGATATTTCTTGTACTTTTGTAAAAAATTTACCGGTGGTTAACCTGATAAATAAAATAAATGCCTTTGCCAAACTGGGCGAAATCCTGCGCAATCCCGACTCGGAGAAGTTCAGGAGCTTTCGCGCGGAAATCAGCCGCTTGCGCGAACTGGTGGTAAACAGCAAAAACCTGAATCCCTGGTTTACGCCTGATAATGTGCAATTCGCCATCAATTCTATTGGTCAGAGCCTTCGCAGTGTTAAGCTCGAAAAATGGATTGATCCCTACAACCGGAAAAAGCTGGAAAGCAACGTAACCAAAAACATTGGAGTGGTGATGGCGGGCAATGTGCCCGGGGTAGGATTTCACGACTACATCTCGGTGCTTATGGCAGGACATCGGCTGCAGGCTAAGCTTTCGTCGGACGACAACCAGTTGATGCCGCTCGTGAACAGAATCCTCGAAAAAATTGAGCCTTCCTTCCTGGGTCAGGCAGTATTTACCGATGGAAAGCTCGAAAATTTCGATGCCATCATTGCCACCGGCAGCAACAATACAGCGAGATATTTTGAATACTATTTCGGGAGCAAGCCCAATATTATCCGCAAAAACAGAAACGGCGTGGCAGTGCTTACCGGCAGGGAAAGCGATGAGGAACTGGTAATGCTGGGCACTGATATTTTCAGGTATTTCGGCCTGGGATGCCGCAATGTTTCAAAGCTTTATCTGCCTGACAATTACAGGCTCGACAGGTTTTTCGAAAACCTTCAGGATTACAACGAGGTGATCAACCATCATAAATACGCCAACAACTACGATTACAACAAAAGCATTTACCTGGTAAATAAAATTCCGCACCTCGACAACGGCTTTCTGCTTTTGAAGGAAGATCCGGCCATCAGCTCACCGGTGGCAGTGCTTCATTATGAACATTACCACTCGATTGAAGCGGTAAACAAAATCCTCGGGCATGAACAGGATCAAATCCAGTGCATTGTTTCGACCGAAAAAAAAGTAAAACAGGCTCTCGATCCCGGAACAGCCCAAAAACCCGAGCTGTGGCATTATGCCGATGGCATCGATACAATGGAATTTTTGCTTTCGCTAAAATAAATTTTAAACAAATATTGTTTTTAAATTGAAAATTACTACTTTTGCACGCCCAAATACAAAAGGTACAACAAATGAAAAAAGGAATTCATCCAAAAGATTATAGGTTTGTAGTGTTTCAGGATATGTCGAACGGTTACGCTTTCTTAACCAAATCGACAGCCAAATCCAAAGAAACGATCCAGTGGGAAGATGGCAACGAATATCCGTTGATCAAACTCGAGATCTCACACACCTCGCATCCGTTCTTCACCGGTAAGATGAAACTTGTGGATACCGCAGGACGCGTTGACAAGTTTAAAAACAGGTACAAGAAACACCTTGACAGCAAAAAATAAACTGTCGCAAAATATGGTAAAGGAAAAGCTCTCAAATCGATTGGGAGCTTTTTTTGTTTTTGTTTGGATTTACAGGCAATGCTGCCTTTATTGGTTATGAATTAATTTTAATACATTTGCAGATGGTCTCCTGAATGGGGATAAAAAGAAGGAAATAACCAATCCGGTAAAAATGAACTACGTACTTTTTGATGATTATTCGCGCAACCATCTGTTGCCACTGACTTTCACCAGGCCGGTAGCGGATTTAAGGGTAGGAATCACCACCATCAGGGAAAAATGGGAACGGATACTCCGCGCCACAACCTCCACGCTCACCGAGGATTACCTGAGCCAAAAATATCCGATCAAAGAAGCCAGGGGCACCATTCTGATCAATGCATCCATCCTGCCTAACCGGGAACTGGTGCGCAAAATCAAACATCTCAGGGAAAACGAATCGCTGGTGAACGAAGAAACCATTATCGCGCAGCGCATCAACATAGCCGATCTTGAGTTTTCGCTCGAGCCCGACAATGAAAAGTTCAACCAGATCAGGCTCAAAGAACCGTGCATCAAAATTGGCTTCCCGTGGGATATTTTTTCGAAGAACGGCGAGGTACTCATCAGCGATTTTGCATCACTCACCCGCAGAGAGAAATCGCAGCGGCCCAACTCTTCGAATACGGTTATCGGAAAAGGAAAGATCTTCATTCACAAAACTGCCACTGTAAACGGCGCCGTACTGAATGCTGAAAGCGGCCCTATCTACATCGGACCGGATGCCGAGGTAATGGAAGGCGCAATGATCCGCGGCCCCTTTGCACTGTGCGAAGGCAGCACCGTAAAGATGGGCGCCAAAATTTACGGCCCCACCACCATCGGCCCGCACTGCAAAGTGGGCGGCGAACTGAACAACGTGGTGTTTCAGGGCTATGCCAACAAAGCACACGAGGGCTTTCTGGGGCAATCAGTTATTGGCGAATGGTGCAATATCGGCGCCGACACCAATTCCTCGAACCTGAAGAACACCTATGAAGAGGTGAAACTGTGGAATTATCCCTCGCAAAAATTTATGCGCACTGGATTGCAGTTCTGCGGCCTGATCATGGGTGATCATTCCAAATGCGGCATCAATACCATGTTCAATACCGGCACCGTAGTGGGTGTGAGTGCCAATATTTACGGATCGGGATTCCAGCGGAATTTTATCAATTCTTTTGCCTGGGGCGGCACATCCGGCTTTTCGGTGTACAACCTCAATAAGGCTATCGATGTGGCGCGGGCAGTCTACAAGCGCAGAAACCTGGAGCTGACGGATGTAGACGAAAAAATTCTCAGGCATATTTTCCGTTTGTCACACCCCGAAAAGTAATCCTGATTTATACGGCTCCTACGCCATCTTATCAGCTATTCAGTATTTGGCACATTACTTGTCGATGATTCGAGCTGACGCATGATAAACATTGAATCTCATAATTTGAAAAATGAATTTCATCCTGCATGCGCTCGAAATCAGATCAATTAACTGGCAAAATGACAAGCCAACTGTGCCGCCTGAAGTATGGTGACACTTTGACGCAAGAAAAAATATACTATGTTTGGAAATTTTGAATACGGAAATCTTCTCTTTTCAGAAATATTAAACGGCGATACCGAATTTATCCCCCTCCTTTCGCAGGAAGAAGAAGAACAGATGAACGCGGAGGAAATCCCTGAAGTTTTACCCATTCTTCCTTTACGCAACACTGTTCTGTTTCCCGGTGTGGTAATCCCGATAACCGTGGGCCGCGATAAGTCCATCCAACTGGTACGCGATGCATACAGTGCAAAAAAGGTGATCGGGGTAGTAGCACAGAAAGACCCGGAGATTGAAGATCCGGGTGATGAAGATCTGTTCAGGATCGGAACGGTAGCCACCATCATGAAGATCCTTCAAATGCCTGATGGAAATACCACCGTGATTATTCAGGGCAAAAAACGCTTCCGGATCGAGAAAATGATCACCGATACACCGTACTTTCAGGCCCAAGTTTCAAGCTTTGAAATTGAAAAGAAACTCATTCAGGACAAAAATTTTCAGGCGCTGATCTCATCGCTTACGGATCTGTCGACGCAGATCATCCGCATGTCGCCAAATATTCCGAGCGAAGCAGCATTCGCCATCAAAAATATCGAAAGCCCCGTATTTCTTGTAAATTTTGTTTCGAGCAACCTTAATATTCCGCTGATTGAAAAACAAAAACTGCTGGAAGTTTCGGAGCTGCGCGAACGTGCGAAAAAGGTGCTGTCGGCGCTCAGCAAGGAACTGCAGATGCTTGAACTGAAAAACCAGATCCAGAGCAAGGTAAAGCACGACTTAGATAAGCAGCAACGCGACTACCTGCTCAATCAGCAGCTTAAAACCATTCAGGAAGAGCTTGGCGGTACTTCACAGCAACAGGAAATTGAAGAGCTCCGCGAACAAGCCAAAAAGAAAAACTGGCCAAAGGATGTTGAAGAAACATTTGAAAAGGAACTGAGCAAGTTGATGCGTATCAATCCTGCCGCCATGGATTACAACATCCAGCTCAATTACCTCGAAACGTTGGTGGAACTGCCGTGGAATGAATTTACCAGGGATAATTTCGACCTGAAGCATGCCCAGAAAGTGCTCGATCAGGACCACTACGGCCTGGACAAGGTAAAGG
>JBKHBQ010000258.1:0-5723 GCA_046542305.1 Bacteroidales bacterium | reverse complement strand
GCCATGCCTCCGGAGGTCAGGTTCGATAGGTCATCGCTTGCCACACCAAGTAGTCCGGTAATGCTGATCGAGGGAAACCGCAGTGCCTGCGCAATGCCCACCTGTGCATGTTGGGCAATCAGGTACTGTTCGGCCATCAGAATATCCGGGCGGCGGAGCAACAAACCGGAAGGCAGCCCTGCCGGAATGTGGGGAGGAAGAGGTTGGGATTTCAGATCCATGCTTGTGACAATTACCCCCGGGCTGCGACCAAGCAGGTAGTGCAGGGCATTTTCCGTTTGTGCGATGGCACGCTCGTACTGCGGAACGGCTCCGGCAGCCACGGCACGCTGTATCTGAGCCTGATTGAAATCGATTTCGGCAACCACACCTTTTTCAAACCGCTGTTCGATGATATCCAGAGACTGATCTCGCGTGGTGAGCGTCCTTCTGGTGACCGCAAGCCGCTGCCGATAGTCGAGCAACTGGTAATATGTATTTGCAACTTCGGAAATGATGGCCACCTGCACCGCCCGGTGTGCATATTCCGAAGCCAATAGTTCCGCACGTGCGGCAGCATTGGCGTAGCGGTATTTTCCCCAGAAATCTATTTCCCATTGCAGGCTGGCAGCACCGTAGTAATGGTTGAAAGGATCGTCGAACTGCTGATTGCCGGCCAGGTTTCCCCGCGAGGCACTTGCTTCGTAGCCGAACCGCGGATACAAATCGGCTTTGGTATATCCCAGCAAAGCTCTTGCCTGCTCCACGCGACTGGCCGCAATGCGCACATCCTTATTCTCATCGAGCGCAATCAGGATCAGCTTTTTCAGCTCAGGATCATCAAACAAATCCCACCATTTAAGCACCAATCCTGAATCGGCAAAGGAAGTGTTCAACCGGTACGTCTCCGGAACCTCCATCTGAGGCTTCTGATATTTTGGTCCGACCATACATCCAGAAAGCACCAGGATCAACAGCAAAATACTTGTCAGATTATAGCTTTTTCTTTTCATCGCATCAGGATTTAGTGGTTTCAGCATCCGGAATTACCAGCCGGTCACGCTTTTTTTCGTATCGTGCCAGTTTTCCGATAAGGATAAACAACATCGGATAGAAAACCACCCCCAGGATGGTGGCGAGGAACATCCCGCCAAACAGCGTCATGCCCATCACTTTGCGGGCTTCAGCTCCCGCACCGCTGGCAACCATCAATGGTAAAATACCGAGGATAAACGAAAAAGCCGTCATCAGGATCGGTCGGAACCGCAATTTGGCGGAAGCGATGGCTGAATCGAACAACGACAGGCCTTCGGCAAATTTCAGGTTAGCAAACTCGATGATCAGGATCGCGTTCTTTGCCGCCATGGCAATAAGCATGACAAGTGAGATTTGTGCAAAAACATTATTCTCGTAGGTTTCGCTGAACATGCGGGCGATCAGCAATGCCAGCAGGGCCCCCAGCACGGCAAACGGCGTACCGAGCAAAATACTGAACGGCAGCGACCAGCTTTCGTACTGTGCAGCCAGGATCAGGAATACGAATATAAGTGAGAAGACAAATACCACATTGCCGGTTCCTTCGGCTTTCCGCTCCTGGTACGACATATTCGACCATTCGTAACCCATATCTGCCGGCAACACCGTGGCTGCCACTTCTTCGAGGGCATCCAGCGCCTGTGCTGAACTGTATCCGGGTGCAGGGCTGCCGGTTAGCTCCGTAGCACGGTACATGTTGTAGCGATAGGTAAACTCGGGGCCCGAAATCTTCTGTACATCGATAAACGACGACAGCGGCACGCTTTGATTATTTTTATTTTTAACAAAAAACAGATTGAGCTGTTTTTCGCTCAGCCTGTATTCGGGTTCGGCCTGCACATAAGTTTTGTACAGCCGCCCGAACCTGTTGAAATCGTTTACATAAGCCCCGCCCAGAAATGCACCCACGGTGCTGTACAGATCCTGAAGCCGAACGCCGGCTTTCAAAGCTTTTTCGCGGTTGATATCGAGAAAACGCTGCGGCACATTGGCGCTGTAGGTTGTAAAAACATTACCGATTTCCGGCCGCTGCATGGCTTCCCGGATGAACTTTGCCGACTGCTCGGCCAGATATTGCGGGCTGTTGCCGCCCTTGTCCTGAAGCATCATCGAAAAACCCGAGCCATTGCCAAGTCCCGGAATGGCAGGCGGACCGAAAGCAAATGCCTGTGCAGCTTTGATTCCCATCAAATGCATGTTCACTTTTCGAACTACTTCAAGGGCCGTTAAGTCGCGCTCCGACCAATCTTTAAGCGAAACGAACATAAATGCCGAATTGGTGCTGAAAGCGCCGGATATCAGACTGAATCCGCTGGCGTTGGTCACAAAATCAACTTCGGGTGTATCCAGCAGGATTTTTTCGATTTCGCGTGCTACATCATCTGTACGCTGCAGAGAGGCAGCATTGGGCAATTGTGCATTCACGAAAAAATACCCCTGATCTTCCTCAGGGATAAACCCGCCGGGTACTCCATTACCCACAAATACAACCGCTATCAGCATGATGACGATGTAAATAACCCCACGCTGCATTTTTCTGGCAAACACCGATGCAAAGTTGGTATATGAATGGGTGGTTTTATCGAACACCTTGTTAAAACCTTTAAAGAACCTTCCGAGCAGGCCCCGATAAGGTTTTGGTTCACGCAGCAACACAGCACAAAGTGCCGGGCTCAGCGTCAAGGCGTTAACCGAAGAAAACACAACCGACACCGCAACCGTTATGGCAAACTGCTGATACAGCTTGCCGGTGATGCCGCTCATTGCCGCCACCGGAATAAACACTGCAACCAGCACAAGTGTAGTGGCTATAACCGGCGCGGTAACCTCCTTCATGGCTTTATTGGTGGCTTCGCGTGCACTCATGCCTTTGGAAATATTTACCTGTACAGCCTCCACCACCACAATGGCATCATCCACCACAATACCAATGGCCAGCACCAGCCCCAGCAGCGAAAGCACATTCACGGTAAACCCCAGCAACGGAAAGACAATAAAAGCGCCGATGAGCGAAACGGGGATGGCAAAGGTGGGGATGAGCGTGGCCCGCCAGTCCTGAATAAAAATAAATACCACAAAAATCACCAGAGCCAGGGCAATCAACAGCGAATTAAATATTTCTTCGATACCGGCCGAAATAGCAGTGGTGGTATCCAGCGAAACGGTGTATGCGATTCCTTCCGGAAATTTTGCAGATAGCTCCTCCATACGCTGCCGAAGGGTTTCTGCAATTTCAACGGCATTCGAGCCCGGCGACTGATAAATCGAAAGTGCGGCCGAAGTTTCGCCGTTCAGCCGGGTGAACGCATTATAGGTTTCCACACCCAGTTCCACACGTGCCACATCCTTTATCTTCACCTGCGAACCGTCAGGATTGATCCTTACCACGATATCTGCAAATTCCTCCTCCGATTTCAACCGTTCGGGCAATCGTACGGTATAGGTAAATTCTGTTCCGGCAGGTGCAGGTTCGGCGCCGAATTTTCCGCCGGGCATGATCACGCTCTGCTCCTTGATAGCATTAACAATTTCGGGGACCGTAATGCCCAGCAACGACAGTTTATCGGGTTTTACCCAAATGCGCATGGAATAGTCGCTCGATCCCAGCACATCCACACGTCCCACACCGGCTTCGCGGGCCAGCACATCCTTAATGTTTATGGATGCATAATTACCCAGGAAATCCTGACCGTACTGCCCTGTTGGTGAGGTGAGGGAGATGATCATAATGGGAAACGTAAAGGATTTCTGTGTTTTTAAGCCAAACTGCTTAACCTGTTCAGGCAATTTTGGGGTGGCCTGCGATACGCGGTTTTGCGTAAAAACCGTGTTCATATCCGGATCGGTGCCGATCTCGAAACTTACGTTCAGCGACATGCTGCCGTCGTTGGCATTGGTGGATTTCATATAGATCATGTTATCCACGCCATTCACTTCCTGCTCCACGGGCGTGGCAACCGATTGCTCCACGTTAACCGCACTGGCTCCGGTGTAGTTGGTTCTCACCGATACCATGGGCGGAGTGATATCGGGATATTGTTCGGTGGGAAGCCCAAGCAGAAAAATTACCCCGACGATCACCGTTACGATGGCGATAACCATGGCCACGATGGGGCGTCTTACAAAAAAATTCCCTTTATCCATAGCCACTCCTTATTGATTCTGCTTCACTTTGGATTGATAGGTTGTGATCACCGGCTCTACTATCATCCCTGATCTTACCATCTGTATTCCTTCCAGAATCACCAGCTCATTTCCTTCGAGTCCGGTGGCGATCACGTCATAATCGTTGAAATCCGAATAGAGGGTCACCGGATGGATTTCCACTCTGGAGCTGTCGTTTACCACAAAAACATTATAAGCGCCCTGCACTTCGTTAACGGCCTGTTTAGGGATCAGCATGGCGTTTTTAATCTCACTCATCTTCACCTCAACCCTTGCAAACTGTCCCGGGCGGATAATCCGGTCGGGATTCGGGAATTCGGCCTGCAGGAGAATGCTGCCTGTGGTAGGATCAACTTCGCGATCCACGAAGCGCAGGTGTCCGGTTTCGGGATAAACCATTCCGTTGGCGAGGATCATCTTCAGAGGCGCCTTTCCGGTTGAATCCACCGGGCGCGACATCCGCCTGTTCTTCAGCATGTCCTCTGCCAGGTCGAGGTATTCGCTTTCGCTGAGGAAAAACTCCACGAGCACCTTATCGATATTCGACACCGTATTCAGCACCACCGGATTGGGACTGCGGCCAACGAAATCGCCAACCGTAGCCTGGGTTTTTCCGATAAGGCCGTTGATAGGTGAATGAATCCGCGTGTAACCCAATTCTATCTTCGCCGATTGCAAGTTGGCTTCGGCGGCATCCACAGACGCCCGGGCCGCTTCAAACTGAGCGGTGGCGGCATCAAGGTCGCTCTGGCTCACTGCATTGTTTTGGGCCAAAGGTTTAATGCGGTTCAGGTCGCTTTCGGCCTTGGCCAGCATGGTTTTTGCTTCGGCAAGATTGCTCATTTGGGCCGCCACCCTGGCTTCAAAAGGTGCCGGATCGATGGTATACAGGAGCTGGCCCTTTTTTACCCGCGTGCCTTCGCTGAAATGAATACCTTCCAGAAATCCTTCAACTCTGGCACGAATTACAATGTCCTGTTCACCATAAACCTGTCCGACAAATTCCTGATAAACCGGCACATTTTGCCGAAGCACTTTCACTACTGCAATTTTCGATGGTTCTGCAGGAGTTTTGTCCGTGTTGTTTTTGCAGGAAGCCAACACCCCCAGCACAAGCAATACAGCTACAACTCCCCCGATTGTGAGCGTGGATTTTTTTTTCATAAATCACTTTGGTTATTGATTAGAATAACATGATAATTCTCCTATACATTCAAATCCCGAGAAGAACCTTCCCTTGTTAGCAGCCTATGGATGCGGCTGTCTTAAATAATTCCGGCAAATTTAATGATTAATGGCTGCCAAAGGTCGTAATTTAACTTTTACCGGCAAAGCAGATGGCAGGATTCGCGGAGCTTTTATTTCGGCTGAAATTCATTTTGCCGTAAGGCAGCACTAATTGTGCCGGCAAATCACGGTAATCATATCCCTCTTTTTACAGGTTCAGGCATGCGCATTCCTTGTCACCTTCCATAGCCAGAGCGGTATGGGCAATGATGATAACGTCCCTGTTGAAGGCCCTGATTTTTCTGGTGGCTTCGAAG
>JBKHBQ010000257.1:0-5799 GCA_046542305.1 Bacteroidales bacterium | reverse complement strand
GATTTCATGAGCTTTAGTTTTGGTGAATGGTTATTATTAAGGTTTATCTCGTGATGATCACTTTTTGCACTGCACTGTAATCTGCTGATGAAACCCTTAACAGGTAAAGACCTTCCGTAAGCTCCATAGTGTTCAGGGTAAAGGTCTGCTCACTTGCATCATCGATGGTTCGGGCGAGCACAATTTTTCCGTCCTGATCGATGATTTGGATAAGAAAGTTCTTTAATTCCGGTTTGTTGATCTTAAGGTTGATTTGATCACTGGCAGGATTGGGAAACACGCTGAACAGGTTTCGCGATGTTTCAGCATTTTCCGCTGTCGCACTGGTATATTCACCGTAGTAAAGTTCGACGCTGTAAAGGATTTCGTTATAAATCTCCTGTTCAAAAACGATAACCTGCAGATTGCCGGTTTCGGGCACCCAACCATTTTCTGTTGCCACAAAATTTTCAGCAGACACTTTGGCCATTTCATAATCATTATTGTAAATGGTTTTGAAATTCTCAACCCAAAGCGAATCCTGCCGGATAAAATGTGAATTGAGCGTTCTGTTCCCCTCCTCATCCAGGGTATAGACATTTTTGGAATGATCCTGCCATGCATCTCCATCCCAGTTTTGAATAAGGAACAAAGTCTGGTGGCCGGCGTCATCATAGGTAAAATTATACCTGAAATTATTAATCCATTCATCCGACCATGAATAGTGAACCTCCGATACAAGCCTGTTGAGGCTGTCATAAAAATAGGCTCGATTGAACTGATTTTGCCAGATGCTGTCATTCCATTTCTTCTTTATATAGGTGAGTACATTTCCCGATTCGTCGTACGTGATGAAGTCTTTACTTTTGTTTACCCAGCATGTGTCAGTCCACATCTGTAAAAAGCCTTCTTTAAACAACCCCGTTTCATACCAGTCGTAATAAAGGCGTATGTAATTTACCCATTCTCCCTCATCAGCAAGAAAATGTTGCAACACATCAAGCATCCCTTCCTCATCGAAGGTTTTGGTTTCTAATAGCCAGTTGACCCATTTCTCATTTTGCCACAGTTGTCGTTTACTGCTGTCATATTCCCCCAGATCATTGTAATGCCGTACGTTACGTTTATAAAATTGCCAGAAATTTCCGTCCCATGTTTTTGTTTCGCTGCTGAGCAAATTCCCGTCGGCATTGTACAGGTAAACGGTCTTTTGTTGGTTTTCCCAAACGTTTCCCGACCACTCCAATACATGATCGGCAACCAGCCGATGGTTTTGGTCGTAGTTGTAAAGGTGCTTGAGCGTGTCCCATGCGTTCTCGACAACGCTGTCGACAACATAAACCTGACCACCTTTGATGAAGGACATATACTTTAAAGGGTTCAGCTTGTTTTCATCCGATGGGAAGAAACATGATTGTTCAGGGGTCGGTTTTCCATGGTTTGTTTGTCCGGATACCTTTATAAAAATGGATAGTGACAACAGCACAGAGAGCAGTATCGAAAATTTTTGAGTCATTATGTCGGGATTTAAAGTTTCAGTAAGTATATATGGTTAATAAAAAAAAATTCAAGGTCAACAGGTCATTTTTTTTTGATCGAATAAAAGTAAGGATATTTTTAATAAAGTGAGTCGGTTTATGTGAAAAACAGCAATACAGATTTCCTTCGCATCCGCAAATCGCCACATTTTCAAAATCGATGTGTTGATTTAATTCATCATTATGATACGCGAAACAGGATCGCAGATTCATTTATAAAATCATCAGAAAAACACAACCATGTTTCAGGTTCCGCTATTTTTAATTGTTGGGGCCGGCTACGGCTATACATTCATTTCCTGTGCATGATGGTTCCATGAAGTTTTGGGCCTTGTTTTGCAGGAAATTAAGTTAATGTTGAACTTAAACGAGAGGAGAACAATGAAACGAATTGCATTATTAAGTCTTATTGCGCTGTTCATCGTCAGCGCCTGCGATGATGACAACGATGACGTACAACCCATGAATAACGAACTGACGCTGAATATCGTCGGCTTGTCAAATCTTGGTTCCGACTGGACCTATGAAGGGTGGATTATGGTGGACGATGCCCCGCAAACTACCGGCACCTTTAACGTGGACGACAACGGAAATCTTTCCAAAACCAGTTTTGAACTGGATGAGAATGACCTCGACCGGGCTACCGCATTCATCCTGACCATCGAACCCTATCCTGACAATGATCCTTCGCCGAGTCCGGTACACGTTCTGGCCGGTGATTTTTCAGGAGAAACCGCATCGCTGAACATCGATCATAATGCGGCGCTCGGCACCGGTTTCAATGATGCCGAAGGCCAGTATATTCTTGCCACACCCACCACCACTGAAACCGATGACGAACTGAGCGGGATTTGGTTCCTCAGCCTGGTGACAGGCTCACCCGAAGCGGGACTGGAACTTCCGGATCTTCCCGACGGATGGATCTATGAAGGCTGGGTGGTAATCGACGGCATGCCCCTTTCAACCGGAAGGTTCGAAGAAATGGATACGGCCGATATGTCGGCACCTTACAGCGGCAACGACGCATCGGGACCTTCCTTTCCCGGCGAAGATTTTATCATGAATGCGCCCGCCGGACTCAGCTTCCCAACAAACCTTAGCGGCGCAAAAGCTGTGATCTCTGTTGAACCCGACCCTGACACCGGCCCCGAACCCTTTGCGATAAAACCGCTGGCGGCAGATATTCCCATGAGTGCTATGGATCATGAAACCTATTTGATGAGCCACACCAACAACTTCCCCACGGGAACGGCAGAAAAATAACAACACCGGAATGATAGCCGGCCTGTCAGATGTGTAAATTTTCTCTGATTATCAAACCGGTGAATGCCCGTCAGGCTTTATTGCCGGCGGGGCTTTTCACTTCATTTAAAACAGTTCGAAGCTTCGTTTCATCGAGATGACTTCAACGGTAAGGTTGTCCACAAGGAACAGCTCCTCATCATTCATATGATAAAAAAACACACGCAGCTTATCGCCTGCCGATTGAAGGGGGGGCAGGGGAGTGGCGAACTCCATGTAGGTCCATTTGTTTTTGCGGTTCCAGGTCTTCAGGTAAAAAGGGCTGTAGAAAAAATACCCGTCTTCATTTTCGAGCTGGATAACAAGCCTTGCATTGCTGCGCCGCTGGTTTGAATAAATCTGCCCGCTCACTTTTACCCATGGGTGGCTGCTGTGAAGCAGGGGATTGATGTCGGTGAGAAATCCGATGGAATAAGGATTTACCAGCCCTGCCATCGAAGCGCAACAGCCTTCGTACGACAGCGTATCCGTTACCGATCCGCGGTTGATCCAGCCGTAATCCTTCTCGAAATCATTGTAAAACACTTCTTTTTTCACCACCAGCGAATCTGGAAAATCAGTACGTGCGGCCGGCACCAGTCTGAAGAATGCATCGGCATATTTTTGGGCGGTGATCTTTCCGGGAGGAAAAATAAAGGTGTAGTGTTGATAAAATTGCAGGCCGTTAAGGGCTACCAGAAAAACCAGTAGTATCCGGGTAAGGTGTTTAAGCCATTTCGATCTTCGAACCAGCAGCCAGGCAAAAGCCAGCAACAACCCAACCACGGCGTACAAATCAACGAAAATACGCTGTCCGAAATTTGAAGTGTACGCCCAGGCCCACCAACTGGAAGCCACATAAACAAATACAACCAGGAAGGCAGCTGTCCAGTAAAACATAACCCGCCGGTTTTGGAAGAGCCATATCAATCCGGCCATGGATAAAAAAGCAACAGGCGTGTACAAAAACCACCCTTTCTCGAAACTCAAAAGGATTTGGAAGAAATGCGGATTCAGAAAATCAAACCCTTCCTCGCCATAGCTGTAGGCAATCCATCTGCCCGACTGCAGGTACCACAGCAGCATGGTCATCCAGGGAAAGGCCATGACCGCAGCCAGCGAAATGGCGGCGGTTTTCCAGGAAGAAAAAATATTCCGGATCAGCCGGGTAAAGCCTTCCGCTGATCCGCAGACCACGGGCACCAACAGAATCACCAGCCCGTTGGTTGGCCGGATGGTGATGATCAGGCTGAAGGTAAGGGCTGCCAGAAAAAGAAATTTTGGTGCAAAGTGCAGCGCCGCCAGCCTCACCAGGTACATGAACAACCCGATCATGGCAAAGCTGTACACATGCCCCATGGTGCCTTCCTTCAGGGTATAATAAATGATGTTGGTGCCGAGGGCGATAAGCGCCAGCACGGCGGCAATCAGATTTTCCTGAAACTCCCAGGTGCGAAGCAGCTTTTGAAGCACCTTCAGCCCCAACCAAAAATAAAAGATCGCGCTGAGTCCCATGACATACTGATACATGATGGAATATCCGTCGACGGGAAATCCGAGTAACAGGCTCAGCAGGTGCGCGATCAGGAAAAAAGGAAGAAAGAGCACAGCCAGTCCGGGAAAGCCTTTGTTCACCACGCCGCTACCGGCGGGCGTGCGGAATTCTTTCCAGGTTCCGGGGTCTTCGGAATAGTACTTCCTTTCGTATTCCTCAATAAAATCGTACGAAAAATCGTGGTAGATGAAAATGGCGGTCAGGTATCCGTAATAAGCCTTGCCGTCGCTGATGATCACGCGATCGTGATTGAGGTAAGGCTGCTTGACAACCAGGAACAGCAAAAGATACACCACCAACAGTATTTCGGGCGTAAATGACTGCCATCGCCGGTTTTCCTGATCCTTCATCGGGAATGGTTTTGCAGATTATTCAAAATCCGGATACAACAGATATTTTTTTCTGATCTTTTTAAATTTTTCCAGATCCGGCTGCCAGCTTCCGCGTATCTGTTCTTCCGTCCAACCTTTTTCAATCTGCTTACGCAATTCCGTTGTTCCGGCCAGCTTTACAAAGTAGCTGTTGAAGAAATCGGTCTTATCCTTCAGATAATCATGAAAAACGATCAGCCAGGTAAGGTTAAGCCGGGGTGGCTGGTTGAACATTTCCTGCGCATACCCAATCAGGCTGTGGCCGTTGCAGTACACGCCCTCGTGTTTCGGATGGGTAGCCGCACCCGGAATGGAACGCGGGACGAAAATGTAACTGCCCAATGCATAATCGGGATGCCCCACGATTTGAAAAGGATAATCGGTGCCGCGCCCAACACTCACATTCGTCCCTTCAAAAAGGCATAGCGACGGATACAGGTACACCGCATATTTATTCGGGAGATTGGGCGAAGGTGGAACCGGAATTTCGTAGTAGTAAGCATGTGCGTAGTTCTTTACCGGGATTACCGTAAGATCGCACTGCAGGCTGTCGGGAAGCCAATACTCGCCATTTACCATCTGGGCGTATTCCCCCACGGTCATTCCATGCACCACCGGCACCGGGTGCATGCCAACGAACGAACTGTGCCCCATTTTTAACACCGGGCCATCCACGTAAAAACCATTTGGATTGGGACGGTCGAACACGATCACGGGGATGTCATTTTCCGCGCAGGCTTCCATCACCAGGCTCATGGTGGAGATGTAGGTGTAAAACCGCGCCCCCACGTCCTGTATATCAAAAACCACCAGGTCTACATTTTCAAGATCAGTGGATTGTGGTTTACGGTTTTTGCCATAGAGCGAAATTATGGGCAGTCCGGTGACCAGGTCAATGCCATCGCCGACAAGTTCACCGGCATCTGCCTTGCCGCGAAAGCCATGCTCAGGACTGAACACCCGCACCACATCCATCCCGGCACTAAGGAGGATGTCCACCAAATGCCGCTGCTCAATCAACGAACTGGGGTTGGCAACAACAGCCAGCTGCTTGTTGGCTATCAGCGGGAAATAG
>JBKHBQ010000256.1:0-5848 GCA_046542305.1 Bacteroidales bacterium | reverse complement strand
AATTGCGCTGTGGCACCTCTGCAATGGGAAGCAGATAATCATCCTGATGCTTGTGCACACCGGATTGCTGCAAAGGCCATACATCGGCGATAAAGGCGCCGCGCCCGTAGGTTCCTACCACCAGGTCGGCGGCCGCGGTCTGAATTTTCAGATCCTTAACGGGCGCTGCGGGCATGTTTGCCTGTAACGGCTGCCAGCTTTCGCCGTCGTCAAGGCTTACGAAAACGGCCTGGTCATTACCCAGGAAAAGCAGTCCTTCCCTGACGGGATCTTCCACGACAACATTTACCGGCTGATCAGGGAGTCCGCTGGTGATTTTTTCCCAGCTTTTGCCATAATCCTCTGTTTTAAAAACCAGCGGCCTGAAATCATCATATTTAAATCCTGATTTGCACACGTATGCCTTGCCGGCCTGAATTGGTGAGGCAAACACGCGGCTTACCCAGGTATGCTTGTCGCCGCCTGCCTTTGCGATGGCTCCGGTACATTCATTCCAGGTAATTCCCTCATCCGTAGTCATCCACACACGGCCGTCGTCGGTACCGGCCCAGATGAGCCCATCTTCGGCTTGTGAGGCGGAAATGGTGGTGATGGTGCAGTACATCATATGGCCCTTTCCGTTGATTTTTTCAGGATCGTTGGTGGTAAGGTCGGGGCTGATCTCCTCCCAGGTATTGCCCCGATCGGGGGAACGCAACAGCATTTGCCCGCCGGTATACACTACCTGTGGATTCTGTGGTGACAATTCGAGCGGAGGCGTCCAGCAGTAGCGGTACTTTGGCTGCCCTTCCGCGGCTTTCGGTTCGATATCTATACGTTCGCCCAGGAACTGGTCTACCCTCAGGTGGCCGCCAAACTGCGTGGTGGTGTAAAGCCAGCGGTTGTCATTGGGATCCACTTTCGTGTACATACCGTCCCATCTGCCGGTGATCACCCAGTCTTCCGGGCCGATCTGTCCAGACCAGCTGTTGGAAGGCCCTTTCCAGACCTCATGATCCTGAAGCCCGACGTAGATGTTGTAGGGATAGGCATTGTCGGTTTCTACGGTGTAGATTTCTCCCAGTGGGATTTGCTCGTGATGCGTAAAGGTTTTTCCGCGGTCGAAGGATTCGTAAAGCCCGCCGTCGCTGCCAAACATCACGTGGCGCCCGTCATCGGGATCCATCCACATGCTGCGGTGATCACCGAAGATGGCCGTACTCAGCACCTGCGAAGTCCACTGGCAATCGGGCCAGGTTTTCCCGCCGTCCTCGGAGTATTGCATCAGGTCGCTGGTAACGTAGACGATATCCGGGTTATCCGAAGCTACCATGATCCGGTTAAACGAATACGCTGCCTTTGCAGAAAGGTTGCAGGTGGAGTCGTTGCGCTTTTCCCAGGTTTTGCCTCCATCCACAGAGCGGTAGAGTTCGCCGCCAATCATCTGGTCGTAGTAATTGTCGCGTAAGTGGCTCATGCCGATGGATTCGTCAATCGTGCCCCCGTTTTTCGGATTGAGGTTTTCGATTACGGCATATACCACCTCAGGCTGGCCATGGCACAGCGCCAGGCCAATTCTCCCGAGTTTTCCGCCTGGCAGGCCGGTTCCGGCTTTTTTCCATGTTTCACCGCCATCTTCACTCCTGTATATCCCGCTGTTTTTGCCGCCGGCTTCAAAGTGCCAGGGATACCTGTATTTTTCGTATGCTGCCGCAAATAATACATCCGGGTCGTCAGGGTTGATGATCAGATCGGTTACACCGGTATTTTCGTCTATATACAGTGTTTTTTTCCACGATTTCCCGCCATCGGTTGTCTTGAAAATGCCACGCATTTCGTTGGGCGTAAAAAGGTGCCCCATGGAAGCTACCCACACCACATCCGGGTTTTCCGGATGAATAACCACCACAGGAATATGGTAAGAATCTTCGAGCCCCATCTGCTGCCAGCTTTTCCCGCCGTTCAGGGATTTATACACGCCGTTACCGGCATGCGAGCTGCGGGCGTTGAACGCTTCACCGGTCCCGACCCACACTACATCAGGATTTGATTTTGATACGGCTATCGCACCAATGCTGCTGATACCCACCGAATCGAACACCGGGAAGAAGGTGGTGCCGTTGTTCATGGTTTTCCAAACGCCGCCGTTCCTGCCCGCCACATAAAAAGTATATGCATACGCAGGATCGTCGGTATGCGGAACTGCAATTGCCGACACCCATGAACCTGCACGGTAGGGCCCAAGCGGCCGGTATTCAATCAGGTCCGTGATCTGAAGTTTTGATTGGCTGTTTGTGTGAAGTGTGCAAAGCAGACATAACAGAATGAAGAAGATGTTGCGTGGTGATTTCATGGCAGTAATGAAATAGGATGAAAAAATATTTACTTGTGTGTTATGTGAAAAAGGATCGTATGAGAGGGAAATCAAAAGGGTAAGGCGCCCGCGAAGGGCGCCCCCCTAATGAACACTTGCCCCCAAGTAAAACCTCAATTATGTTTCATGAAATACATGCTGAACGCTATGATCCAGCATATGGAACAATCCAATCAAAAAACAATCAAAATCTAATTTTTTACAATCTTCTGAACATAATGAGTTTTTTCGCTGCTTAAACTTACGATATATATTCCGGCAGGAAGCTTCGAAACATCGAGTTGTAAAATTTCCTGTTCCGCCGAAACCTCAACGGCATCAACCACGGTTTGCCCCAGCAGGTCCATAACCGTCACCTGTCCGTGTGAAACCTGATCACCCACGGTGATGTTGAGCATACCGGCACAAGGATTCGGATACACCGAAAGCGACAGGGTGTTTGCACCGTCAAAAATACCGGTATTATCCTTTTGCCCGGCTGTGATCTGTTCGCCCGGTTTGCTGTTGAATGCCCATTCGTACACAGTGATGGCCATTCCGTCGGCGGATACGCCAAGGTGAACCCATCCGTACATCACGGCCTCGCCAAGCACCAGCTTCAGCCCTGCATACTTATCCTGTCCGAGCCAGTTGGTGTATGTGGCTGAAGTAAGATATGACTCGTTAGGCCACATGCCTGAAGCTACCCATGCACTTTCTTCGTTGATGGGTGTGTCCACATCCAGCGGCGCTACGTAGCTTTTGGCGGCAATTACCTCACCGATCACATCCTTGCCGTAAGTTTCCAGGCGCATATCGGTGCCGTCGTGCCAGATGCCGAAGTAGTTTTCGAAATACGGATTTTCGAAGGGAACCCAACCGCCGGTTTCGCATACCGGATCGGGAAGATCTTCATAATACAAGGCATATTCGCCAAAATATTTCACAAAGAGATGCGGATTTGAAGCATTGGTAACCTCTCCGGCAGGTACACCGTCAAAAGCGGCATCCAGGAAATTTACGGTGAGGTTGTTTACCGTATCGGCCAGGGCATGGGCTTCGGCCTGTCCGGCGAGTGAAACAACGGCATAGTTTGTTTCAGTGGCTTCGATTCCGAGGGTTAGGCCTGCCGGTACATTTTCTGCGGTAAAGTGTGTGTTTTCGGTAAGGGCACCGGTGGTAGCGAAATTTACCCCTACCAGCTCGAGGGCCAGGGTATTCATGATGTGGCCGTCGTTGGTGAGCAGATCTTCCGTAAATATTTCAGAAGCATACATTACCTGGCGGTCCACTACGCCGGTCATGATGGGTTCACCGGCAACATCTTCGTAGGCCATATCGATCAGGGTGAAGGAGAGGCCGTCGGCAGAAACCTGCAACTGCATCCATCCGTAAAAAATTTCGCCGTCACCCGACTTCAACTGAAAACCGGCATAAAATGTTGTGCCGTTTAGTTCGGTATGATTGGCATCGTTGATATAGATGGCCGACCCGGGGACCTGCCATTCGCTGTCTGCGCCAATGGTAGTTTCGTAAGGCACGGCCGAAAGAAATGTCATTCCATCTTCTTCATAGCCGATAACGGCGTCTCCGTATGTTTCGATGCGTAATGCCGCGCCGGGATTCACCCATAAGCCGAAACCGTCGGCATCGGGACCCCACTCTAACCACACCCAGGTGCTGGTTTGATCCGCGGTAAGGTTCATTTGCTTGTATATCACGGCAGCGCCGGAATTCATCGTAATGAATAACAGACAAATGGTGGTTAACAGTAATGTAAATGTTTTTTTCATAAACTAATCCTTTCTTTATTAATGAAGCAACTTGGTTTGATTATTCGTTGTGGCAACTGATGGCTTTGGTGCCGGAGGTAAAATATTTCTCCAGCAGCGTGTACAGGCCCATATCGTATTCCATCAGTTCGGCCCGTGTATTAACATGGTTATGTACTCCGTTGGGCGGATCGCTTTCGCTGTTGCAGTCGAACCAGTTCTGAACGCCTTCTGCCCAGTATTCTTCGATGTTTGTGGCGGCGTAGGTGTTCTGCCATTTTCCTGCGGCCAGGGCCTGGTTATAGGCCTGGGTAAGTTCAGGAATAAAATCGCTGTACACATGCATGAGCCCCATCAGGTGGATGGAATGGGCGAACTCGTGGATCATGATGTCTTCGGTGGAATACGGATCCGCATCGTAGCAAAGCACATTTTCCTCGGCGCAGGTGCTGATGGGCACGGCAACGGTTCCGCCAAGGCCGCGCGCACGTGTGTCCCAGTTGATCAGCGTGTCGTTGGCCAGGAAGGCATGTTCAGGGATGTCCGTGGTCACCTCGTCCTTACTCATGATGCCTACCCTGCCGTGGAAGGCAATTATTTGCTCCCGCACCTCAGGTATTTCCTGCATCATCCAGTTTACCACTTCCATGACCTTTATCAGTGCCTCGTCCGGCACATTGTCGGAACTGATCACCGGAATTCCGTTTGCGTCCAGATATTTTTTGTAAAACGGGTCCAGACCCAGCGAATCGGGCGGCGCCGAAACCACGGGCACCGGATCGGTGATGTGGAGGCTCCGGGTGTAGGTTTTTGCATCCGAACCTTTTGAGGCGGTCAGCACAACCTTGTAAATCCCGGCAGATTCGTAAGTGTGTTCCGGATTTATTTCGCCGGAGGTGCTGCCATCGCCAAAATCCCAAAGATAGGTATCGGCGTCTTGTGACTGATTGTAAAAGAATGCCTTGCAAGGCGCAAGATAGGGTCCCTGTGAAACATCAAAACCTGCATATACCTGGTCGTCTTCTTCTTTCGAACAGGAAGACATCCCGAGGATAAACGCGAACAATATCATCATTTGCCTGATCATCATTTTTTTCATGCTGTTGGTTTATTTGCCTTTATAGGTAAAGGTTACTTCTTCGAGGAAATGGTTATCCAGATCCCACCAGGTGTCTTTCACCTGTACATTTTTAAAAATAAACTGTTTGTTTTCCGCGTCGTAATAACCGATGTCGGGGGTTTCGTCGTCGTAGGTCCAAGGCATAATGCGCAGCGGGCGCGATTCCATCACTCCTTCATCGTTTTCCATTTCGAGCACCACATTGCCGAGGTCGAGGCCCCAGGCGGCAAACTCCACCGGAAAGCGGCTGTCGCCCGGCTGCGGGCAGGCAAGTGAAAAATTGGTTCCGTACCAGAAGTCGTTCCAGTTGCTCCAGTCGAGGCCGAAATCCGTGAACACATAAAACCATACATCCGTCTGTACTTCCATGTACCTCACCTCCACATCCTTTTTAAACCCTGTGGCCTTGTTGTGCGCTTCATACACGCCGAGCGGAAAATCGGGCAGCGTGCAGAAATTCACATATTCGGGTGTAACGGCGTAGTCGCCGTAAGCGGCAAATACCGTATCGGTTCCCGAAGAGATCACATAAGGTTTAAACACGAAGGAAAATCCCGAGCGGATGCTGTCAGGATGATAGCTGAGACCCCCGAAAAGACCGGCCTTGCGGTTGATGTCGATCTT
>JBKHBQ010000255.1:0-5865 GCA_046542305.1 Bacteroidales bacterium | reverse complement strand
ATTGGTAGTAATTTGCTGATGCGTAATTGGTAGTAATTTGCTGATGCGTAATTGGCAGTGATTTGCTGACGCGTAATTTGTTGTACTTAAAGTTTTGAGAATATTAATCAGGCTTAGTTACTTCGGATTTGCATTTGGCTGATTTCTTTTTGCTCTTTTGACGGTAGGGGTTAATTTTGTCAGGTTTTTTATCACATACTTACTTATGATCAAATATTTTCGGACAATCATATTTCTTTCATCATTTCTTCCGGCCATCGGGGTTTTCGGGCAACACAAGCATGATGAATTCGTGCCGCCGGTGGATTTTACCATGGCACTCTCCGGGACTTTCGGTGAATTGCGCAGCGATCATTTTCACTCGGGCATCGACATCAAGACCTGGGGCGTTACCGGAAAACCTTTGCTTGCCATTGCCGACGGTTTCGTATCGCGGGTGGCGGTTTCAGGATTTGGTTTCGGAAAGGCTGTTTATATCGAGCATCCCAATGGCTATACCTCCGTTTACGCCCATTGCCAAAATTTCAGAAATGACATCGACAGCCTGGTGCGGGCAGAGCAATATCGTCAGGAATCCTTCGCTGTGAACATTTTTCCTGACAAAGAGAGATTTAAGGTAAAGCAGGGCGAAACCATCGCTTATTCGGGAAACAGCGGCTGGTCATTTGGTCCGCATCTCCATTTCGAAATCCGCAAAACCATCGGGCAGAAACCTGTTAATCCGCTTGCGTTCGGTTTTCCGGTGAAGGATTTTACCCGCCCCACGATACAAAAGCTCAGGGTGTATCCCAACGGGCAGTTCAGCCTGATCAACGGAAAGAACAGCGCCGTGAGTTACGGCATCAGTGGCTGGGGCCCCGATTGCAGGCTAAAAGGCACAGATACCCTGGTGATTTCGGGGCCGGTGTATTTTGGACTGAGTGCCTACGACGTGCTGAGCGACTCGAAAAACCATAACGGCATTTACGCGCTGGACATGTACCTCGATTCCGTGCTCGTTTACAGCCATGCCATGGATAGTTTTTCATTTTCCGAAACGCGTTATATCAACAGCCTGATCGATTACGGCTATTATCAGGAGAATCGCCAGCGACTGCAACAAACGCGCATCGAGCCGAACAACCGGCTGTCGGTGTATAAAGTGGCTGAAAACCAGGGTACGATTGAATTTCTCGATGACCGGATTCATCACATGATGTTTGTGGTTCGGGATTATCATGGAAACGAATCCATACTGCAGTTTCATGTTCAAAGCTCGCCACCGGATTTCACGGATGTGATGAATTACGGAAATCATAAGCAGCCGCCGGTAATTTTTCGCTGGGATGCCGACAATGTGTTCGAAACAGATTCGGTCCGGCTTTTTATCCCTGCCGGAGCATTGTACGATACAATGCATTTTTATGCGGATTTAATGCCTGCCGATGATGAGATGTTCTCGGCGATCTGCCACCTGCATCCTTCCGATGTGCCGCTTCATGTAAATGCGGAACTCGCCATTTTACCCCGGCAGATCGAATCTTCGCTGAAGGATTATGCGCTGATTGTAAGGCTTGATGAAGAAGGGGAATATTCAGCGGTGGGAGGAAACTGGCAAAACGGCATGTTAACGGCACCGATCCGGGATTTTGGCAAGTTCACGGTGGTGCTGGATTCAGTTCCGCCGGAGATTAAACCACTGAATATTTTTTCAGGCAAAGATATTTCGGGCCAATCATCCATTCGCTTAAAAATCAAAGACGAACTTGCAGGAATTTCGAAATACCGTGCCACCATGAATGGTGAATGGATTCTCATGGAATGGGACCCGAAATACAACCTCATCGAATACCACATCGATGAGCGTACCGCAAATGGAGAGAACCATTTCAGGCTGGAAGTTACCGACAAGCGGAACAACCAGACCATTTACGAGGCAATCCTGAGACGGTGATTTTCCTCAGAACCGCAACTGCAGCGCCAGCCAGAGGCTTCTGCCGTATCCGTTCACGCCTGAGCCGTGAATCCGGTAATCTTCATTCAGAATATTATTGAGTCCTGCGGACAGTTGGAGCCATTTCCAGGAATAACCCATCTGCAGGTTGAAGAGGTTCCAGCCAGGTGTGCCGCCGTCAGGAATACGTGAGTCGCTGATGTCGCCCCCGGCCAGGCGGTCCTGTATGGCTGCCGACAACCATTCCAGCTTTGCCCACATCCCCGCGTGATGCTGGTAGCGCAATCCAAGTTTACCATTCAGCGGCGGAATACGGCGCATGGGTTCGTCCTTGCTTTCATTTTGCCCGTAAGTGTAGGTGAGATTTCCATAGATGTCAAATCCATTCACCAATTCGTAGCCGGCTTCGGCTTCAATGCCGCGGATAACGGCTTCGGCAAAATTTTCCTTGTAGTAAACCTTTTCGCCGTCGATGGAATCCTGACCGTTGTATTGTGCTTCTGTACGGCTGATCAGGTTGGTAAGCCAGGTGTTATAAAGGAACAGTGACCCGGAAAAACGTTCAAGCCGGGTTTTCACCCCGACTTCTGCATTCAGTGATTTTTCGGGATCGAGGCCGGGATTGGGAACCTCGATGCCATAATTGAAAGTGCCAAAACTGCTCAGGTCGTTGATATTGGGTGCGCGAAACGCTGAATACAACGACGCGATCAGGTTCACTTTCTCCGAGGCATGGTAAATACCGGAAACACTACCGACAAGCGCTGAAGGACTTACATCCACATCTCCGAACTTATTGTCGTCGGCCTTGATATTATAGGTGTTGAACCTGCCGCCTACGATCAGCGAAAATGGATTGAATTTCAGTGTGTGGGTGGTGTAAACTGCCAAGCTTGAAGATGTAGCTCCATCTGGATAATATCCGCGCAGTTCGGTGGTTTGGCTGCCTTCCATTTCCAATTTGTCGCTGTTGACCTTGTCAAAATAATATTCCACACCTGACTGAAAACTCCATCTTGTTGAAGGTACCGAACTTACCTCCACAGCAAATCCGTAGGTATTCACCAGATCGTGTTCGTGCGTGATTTTCTCACTGTTTTCCTTTTGCAGGATTCTGGTTTCGTCCGACTGGTTAATGGAGCCGGTTAGTGCCACCTGCCTGAACCATTTATTGCCGTAGGTCGATTTCAGCCTGAGATAACCCAGTTGTCTGATCTGCGGATCGAAATGATATTTGCTGTATCCGCTGATCACTTTATCGTACCTTGGTACATCATCCTGCCGGTTGTATTGGTAGGCCATAATAAGTTCCTGCTTTCTGTTCAGTCTCATCTTCAGTTTGGCATCTGCCGCATATTCCTGATAACCGGTGGGCGTTTGTTTTCCGGTGGTGTCGCCGCCGGCAATATCGCCGAAATCGCTGTAGGTGAAGCCTCCGAGGAAGGCAATGTTTTCATTTGCCAGATTCACTTCACCGCGGCCGGTCAGTTGCATGTCGTCGCTCATCCATTTGCCGTAAATTCCGGCACCTGCTGTCAGTTTTCCTGCCGCGTACAGCGGATCGCGCGTGAGCACATTCACCACGCCGCCCATGGCATCGCTGCCATAAAGTACCGATCCTGCTCCCCTGATTACTTCCATCTGATGCACGAGGTACGGGTCGATGGCATTGAGGTACTGGTTCGGGCCGTACCTGAAGGTGGCATTGTTGAGCCTGATGCCGTCGATCATCATCAGGTTCTGGTTTCCGGTGAGTCCGCGAATAAACGGTGAACCACCGCCATGATTCGTTTTTTGCACATACACCCCCGTCTGACCCATCAGTGCTTCGGGAACCGTGCGGGGATTTTCCTGGCGGAGTTCCTTGCTGTCGATCACGGTAATGGCTTCCGGTGAGTTAAAATCACTTTGTTCGGCACGTCGGGCAGTGACCACAAAGCTGTTGTTGAGGCTGATGCTGGTGGGCTGCAGGTAGATGTTCATTCCTGTTATATCGCCGCCTGAAGGATTGATTTCCTGCTCATGGGGCAAATACCCCACAAGCGTGGTTCTGATGGTTACCGGCCCTTCCGGTAAATCATCAATTCTGAACTGCCCGCTTTTGTCGGTAAAAGTACCGGTATTGGTTCCTACCACAACAATATGGGCCATTTCAACAGGACGGTCGTACTTGGTGTCGTAAACCGTGCCGGAAATTGCCTGACCCTTTGCAGTAATTGCAAACAGGGTAAGCAAACAAAAAATGATGCTGATAATTTTCATGGCTACACGATTTTAAATGAATGAATTAAAAGTAAAAATTCACTCCCCCCTTTATAAACCTGCCCATTGCCGGATACAGATACCTGATCCCGTACAGCAAATATCCTGAGGAATTATAATGATTGTCGAAAATATTATTCACATCGAGATGAATTGTGGCGAAACCGAACGAATAAGTAGCCCTGGCATTCACCACCCCATAAGTATTGAGCTTTTGGGTGTTTTCATCGTCCAGATAAATGCCGGACGCACCTGAATAGATGATGGATCCGCCGAGGCCTTTTTCAGGTTTTAGCATGATGCCGCCGCTGAAGGTGTTGGCGGGAATGCCTTTCAGGTTTTTCCCTTCCAGTTCGCCATCGCTGAAGGTAACTTCAGAATAGCTATAGGTAAAAAATGCACTTGCCTGTTTTTTATAATTCGTGCGCAGAAATATTTCCAGACCCGTATGCTCGGTGTTTACAATATTCCTGTATTTCTGAGTCATCAAATCGAAATCGATTTCATCCTCCACGCTGATCAGGTAGCCTGCGAGGCTTAGCTCGCCTGTAACATTTTCCGAAAACCGGTACGATTGATAGGTGCCGGTTTCGTAGCTGGTGCCGGTTTGCGGTATCAGGTTGGAGTTGGCAAAAGGTTCGGCCTTTATTTCGATCGGAAAATATGAAGGGCCTGCCTCCAGAAATGCGTAGTAGTAAAGATTTTTGAAATCAGTTCGCTGATCGATGGTGGGCGCTTTGAACGAGCGGCTGAGGCTGATATAAATGCTGCCCGAATACTCATCGCTCTCGCCGGTGGATAAATTCAGCGCCAGCTTGGGGCTGAACGCGGAATTGGTTTTAGCCATGGACATGTCCGGAATCATGCCGTCGAATTCATCCGAAATAAAATCGTATCTCAATCCGGCCAGCAATTTCAGCGGATCGAGCAGGCGTACCTCTCCGCTCAGATAGGCTGCCGAGGTAAACCTGAATCCATCACCCATTGCATTCACCGAGTCGTATGGCGAAAAGTTGTTGGTGTAATCGTATTCAAATCCCCTGAAAACATCATAATAAGTATTGTCGAAACTGCCATATTCCACTTCTATACCGCCGGTGATTCTGGCTGAAATTTCAGGAATTTCCGTAAAAGTACGAACCGCCAGGCTTATCTGGTCCGTTGTAATTTCACGCCGCTTAGTGTCGGCAAAAATGGTGGTGTCGGTATATACACCTGCCGGATAAAACTGATCACCGGTCTGTATTAAGATTAACGGAAACTGCCCGAAGGTGCGGGTCAGGTCTTTGTTGGTATGCTGATAATTCAGGTCGATAGTAAGGTTGGTGTTTGGATTCACTGCAGTTTTGAAACCAAGGTTTACGAGATACTTTTGAATGTCCTTTCCGTCGTTGCGAAAATAAGGCAGGGATTGACTTCTGTCGGCATCAATTGCTGATTCCAGTAAAAAACCGGGATTTTCTGACGTGAGGATTTGATTGAATGTGCTGAAGGTAAGAAACGAAATTCTGCTAAGGGGTATTTTTGCCTTTCCGCCAAAATTAACGGAATTCCAGTTGCTGTGGTCCCTGAACCCGCCGGTGGAATAATTGCCTGCATACAGCTCGTAAGTACTGTTGCCGGCCCGGCCTCCGTGTGATGCGCCGATGTTGTAGGTGTTGAACATCCCG
>JBKHBQ010000254.1:0-5909 GCA_046542305.1 Bacteroidales bacterium | reverse complement strand
GTCCTCATGGTCGGGCACCCCGTCAAGATCAAAATCAGGACAGCCGTCGGATTCGATGGGGCCGTATACCCGTGGGCATCGATCCAATGAATCGGTAATGCCATCCATATCGTAGTCAGGGCACCCATCCAGGTGTTTCACTCCGGCAACGGTGGGGCATTTATCCAGTTTGTTGGGTACGCCATCGCGGTCGCGGTCCGCCATATTTCCTACCCGCGTCACAATGCCAACGATGAAGTGCGTATAATCGTTGAAGTCGTTGATACGATCATAGGTTCCCTGAAAATTGATTCCCACCTGGCGGCTCAGCCAAAGATTTATGCCCACACCAACTGATTGCGAGAAATGAATTTCTTCGTTGATGCGTGTGCCGTTGGCACCGATCAGCAAATAAGGGTCTACTTTGCTGGTTGTTCGGAGCAGGTACCCGTTGGCAAGCTTGTACTCGAGCTGACCACCGGCTTTCCAGAAAAGTTCATTGTTTACGGGATCCTGAAGCGGAATGGTATTCAGTTTTTCAGGTTCCAGTTTTGTAGCCGAACTCACGGCGCTGAATGTAAAGGAATTACTCAGCCTTATGCCTGCCCTGATGCTCATGGGAACATGAGCCCCCATCCAGTCGGCACTCGTAAATATGGCTGAAAGATCACTTTTCACCGGCAGGTGAAAATCAGTATAGCTGTTGCCAAAGCTGAGAATCCATGGATGATGGATGCTCTGCGCCGGCAGTTTTACAACCCCGATAAGAAGAAAAAGAAATACGAGCAAATATCTTATCATATCAGGCAGTGAACTCGTTTTTGAAAACGATTTTAACGTCAAAAATACGATTAAAAGCCGGTCAATACAGGAAAAATTAATTAACAAATGCACACATTTTATCACAAATGATGCGGATTTACAGAGGAAAGAAAAAAGGTTCGGGGGGTTTGCCCGAACCTTTTAATTTCAAGATTATTGCTAATACCTATTTTACAAGTTTAATTTCAACACGCCGGTTTTTCGCCCGACCTTCTTCAGTAGTATTTGGTGCAATCGGATTTTTTTCTCCAAAGCCACCGCTTTCGAGGCGATACTCATCAATACCGTGTTTAACGAAATAATCTTTTACAGATTTTGCCCTTTCTTCAGATAATGTAAGGTTATAGGATGGTGAACCAACCTTATCGGTATAGCCGTATACTGTAAAGCGTGCCGTGGGGTATTCCTTCATGATTTCAATAATTTTGTCCAGTTTGTCATGCGATTCGGCCTTAATTTTTGAACTATTGAAATCAAATTCAATGCTTTTAGCAGCAAACTCAATCTCATCCATTACTTCAGCCGGAACGATTTCTGCCGGTTTTTCGGGGCAACCGTCATTGGCAGCCACACCCGCTTCATTGGGGCAATTGTCCATATGGTCGGGAATCCCGTCGCCATCACTGTCGGGGCATCCATTGAATTCTGCCAAACCGGCTATATCGGGACATTGGTCTTTGTCATCAGGAATGCCATCATTGTCGCGATCGGGGCAGCCATCGAATTTTTCAAGTCCGGCAACTGAAGGGCAGGCATCCTTGTAATCGGGAATACCGTCGCCATCGCTATCGGGGCAACCGTCAAATGCTGCCAGTCCAGCCTCATTCGGGCACTTATCCTCTTTATCGATAATCCCATCGCCATCACTGTCGGGGCATCCATTGTAAATTTCAGGCCCAGGCACATCCGGGCATGCGTCTTTTTTATTGGGAATGCCATCGTTGTCATCATCAGGCCCTTTACCGAATCTGGCAACCAGTCCGATATTAAAGTTCATGTAGTCGTTAAAATCAAAAAGATAATCATAAGATCCCTGAAAATTCAGGCCCAGGTTTTTATTGATCCAAAAGTTAACGCCAACACCCATAGAAGCTGATAAATATGAAACCTTGCTCACCTTCGAACTATTCATTCCTAAAAGAAGATATGGAACGAACCAACTGCTTTCGTTCAACAGGTAACCATTTGCAAAACTATACTCAACCTGTCCACCCAATTTCCAGAAAGAATCATCTGAGATTTGTCTTTCCAGAGGCAACGAGTTAAGCTTATCAACTTCGAGTTTGGCAAACGAACTCAGGATCGAAACCGAAAAGGAACTGTTCAATGCTCTTCCAACCCTAAGCATCGCCGGAATCGGATCACCCATCCAGTCGGTATCGGTAAATTGATCTTCCAAAGGCTGCTCAACAGCGTGAAAATCCACAAAGTTAGTACTTACTCCCACCAGCCATGGATGCTCGGTGTTTTGGGAGTGAATTAACCCATACGTAAAAATTATCCCTACTAAAAGTAAAGTGGTTCTTTTCATAAGAATTTGAATTTAATGGTATAATAAATCGTTCGTTCAAATATAATGCAGAAAACATAGAATTAACACAATACCGTGTGTAAATGATTGTTCCACAAGCACTAATTAACAAAATTTAATTGTTTGGAATGATCCAACGGTTGGGATTATCTGTACGGATAGATTTACAGAATTGTGAAAAAAAAGGGCAATGCTGTTGAAAACATTGCCCGTAAAAGAAGTAAAATGAATAATATTTAAAGCTCCAGGTTGACTGCTTCAACAGATTTAACCTCCGGAATGGCTTTTTTCATGGCGGTTTCCACACCATTTTTCAGGGTCATCGTGCTGTATGGACACGATCCGCACGCGCCGAGCAGGCGTACATTCACGGTATTGTCATCGGTTAACTCAATAAATTCAATATCTCCGCCATCCTGCTGCAGGTAAGGCCTGATCTGGCTTATGACGTTTTGTACTTTCTTGGTGATTTCTTCTTTGTTGTTGTCCATTTTTTTAAAATCTGATATGTAAGTATGTTAACATGAAAATCAATATTTTATTTTGCAAGTTGCTGAATCACATTTTCCGCAAGTTTTTTAAATGCTTTGGCTTCAGGATTTGCATCATCACCAAGGGCAATGGGTTTGCCGGTATCACCGGATTCGCAGATGCCCTCAACCAGCGGTATCTGTCCCAGCAGCGGAACACCGGCTTCGTTTGCCAGTTTGGCACCGCCCTCTTTTCCAAATATATAATATTTGTTTTCGGGCAGTTCGGCCGGGGTGAAATACGACATGTTTTCGATCAGGCCCAGTATCGGAACATTAATCTTTTCTGACTTGAACATGCTGAAGGCCTTGCGCGCATCCGCCAGCGAAACTTCCTGCGGGGTGCTTACGATGGCCACGCCGCTCACCGGCACTTCCTGCACCAGAGTTAGGTGGATATCGCCGGTTCCGGGAGGGAGGTCAATCACCAGGTAATCAAGTTCGCCCCAGTCGGAATCGCGCAGCAACTGGTTCAGCGCATTGGAAGCCATGGGGCCGCGCCACAGCAGAGCCTGCGACGGATCTACGAAAAAGCCGATCGAAAGGATTTTTATCCCGAACTTTTCGATGGGTACGATCACATCCCGGCCATTGCGCTTTTCAGCCATCGGTCGTGCATCTTTCAGGTCGAACATCAGCGGGATGGATGGGCCGTAGATATCGGCATCCAAAATTCCAACGCGTGCACCGGATTGCGAGAGTGCCACAGCCAAATTAACAGCTACCGTAGATTTTCCCACACCTCCTTTTCCGGAAGCTACCGCAACGATATGCTTCACTTTGTCGAGCGAGTCTTCGGTTTTTGCTTTCAGGGTAATATTGCCACGTATTTCGGCTTCCTTACCCAGGTTATCTTCGATGGCATTCACGCAGGCCTGTTCTACAATGGCCGCATTTTTATCGTTCGGCTCGGGAAAAAGCAGCGTAAAGCTGATTTTATGACCCTCAATATGGAGATTGTCTACCATTTCGAGCGAAACAATATTGTCGCTCTTTGGAAAGTAAATCACTTGCTCAAGGGCATCCAGCACTTGTTGTTTTGTATATGACATGAGAAAACGTATTTATGTTTTTTGGCAAAATTACACAATTCCTATCTTGCCGATCCATGTTCGAAATTGAAAAGTCATTTTTGACAGGGATATAAAAAAAAGGGACCGTGAAGCCCCTTTGTTGTATAATCCTATGAAAAAATTATTGTTTACAGCAGTTTTTTTGCCAGGTAGAAGTCTACCATTTCGTAATCGCTCTTTTCGCGCTCTTCCATTTCATCAACGGTTTTCGGCGGGGGAACGATCACCTTGTCGCCGGGTTGCCAGTTGAGCGGAGTGGCCACCTTGTTTTCATCGGAGATCTGCAGGGCTTTCAGCACGCGCCAGATTTCATCCATGTTGCGGCCCACATTGAGCGGGTAGTACATGATGAGCCTGATTTTAAAAGCCGGATCAATAAAGAATACGGCGCGTACGGCGGCGGTTTCTGCTTCGCCGGGCTGAACCATTCCGTACAGGTTGGCCACTTTCATGTCGAGGTCGGCAATGATCGGAAATTTCATGGTAATGCCAAGGTTCTTTTTCACGTTGTTCACCCATGCAATGTGCGAGTGAATGCTGTCGATGCTCAGCCCCATCAACTTGGTGTTGTACTTTTTGAAGTCTTCTTCCTGCTGGGCAAAGGCCGACATTTCGGTGGTGCAAACCGGCGTAAAATCGGCAGGGTGCGAGAATAAAATCACCCATTTGTCCTTTGCGTACTCCGAAAACTTAATTTTTCCCTGAGTGGTCATGGCTTCGAAATCAGGAGCCATATCGCCGATCCTCGGCATGTTCATTACAGTATTTTCCATTTTTTAGAGAGATTTAATGTTTGTAATTACTTTTGTGATGTATATGATTTGTTGATTGTTGCAGCAAACATCCAGCGGGTTTTTTCCTGTTTTGCTATCAGGTCGCTCATCAGAGCTACCGTGCCTTCATCCCCTGCATCCGAAGCCATTTCAAGTACTTCCTCTTCCGATTGCAGCAGGATATCGATGCTCTCGACTAAAAAACCAATGGACTGTTCCGCGGACTCATAACTTTTGAATTCTGCAATTACCGATTTATCCAGATAAACAGAAAAACTGCCGATTGGTTTACCGCCCAGCGATAAAATTCGTTCGGCTATTTCATCAACCGAAGTCTGAGCATCCAGGTATTCTTCCTCGAATTTTTCGTGCAGCAGGAAGAACTCCGGTCCGGTAACGTTCCAGTGCATCGATCTAAGATTTTGATAATGTACGGCGTAGGTTGAAAGAAGCCCGTTGAGTTTTTCCTGTACCTCGTTGAGGTAATCTATTTTACTTTGCTTTGACATAATTCTTTTTTTTTGAGATTAATTACTTCATTTCGATGTTGCAAAGATAAAGCGAGGATGATTATAAAACAAATCGATAATATTTATGATAGGATAACTATTATCTATAACTTTGCATAAAAAATTAGAAATGACAACATTGATCCAACTTGAATACCTGATTGCCGTTGACCGGCACCGCAATTTCGCCCGGGCTGCCGATGCCTGTTTTGTTACCCAGCCTACTTTGAGCATGCAAATCAAAAAGCTGGAAGACGAAATGGGGGTGATCATTTTCGACCGCAGCAAAAAGCCCGTCATTGCCACTGAGCCGGGGCGGCTCATCATTGAGCAGGCGAAGGTGGTGCTTCGTGAGCACCAGAAAATCGACGAGATCGTGAAGAGCTTCCACGACACCATTACGGGCGAACTGCGCATCGGAGTGATCCCGACGCTTTCGCCCTATTTGCTGCCACGCTTTGCCGGCGAATTCAAGCGCAAATATCCGGGCGTCCGCCTGATAGCCCGTGAACTGCTCACCGAAGAAATTGCCGCCCACCTGAAACAGGATTTGCTGGATGCCGGGATTTTCGTTACGCCTTATCAGGATGTTTCATTAAAAGAGTGGCCTTTGTTTTATGAAGAAATGCTGGTGTATGCCAGCGCCGCCCACCGCCTCATCAGCAAACCCGAGATCCTGGTAAAAGATGTGG
>JBKHBQ010000253.1:0-5919 GCA_046542305.1 Bacteroidales bacterium | reverse complement strand
GACAAGCTGGCTGAAAGCGGTATCCGGTTTTCAAACGCTTACTCCAATGCACCGATTTGCGCCCCGGCACGTTCTACGCTTATTACCGGAATGTACGCCACTTCGCTGGGCACACAGCACCTGAGGTCAGACATTCCCGTGCCTGAAAATATGAAAATTTTACCCGAGGTTTTGCGTGAAGCTGGATATTATACTACCAACAACGTTAAAACCGATTACAATTTCGACCATACCGGACGGTGGGATGAAAGCAGCAACCAGGCCCACTGGCGCAACCGCCCGGAAGGAAAGCCTTTTTTCAGTGTGTTTAATTTTATGATTACCCACGAAGGTCCCATCAACCGGTTTGACAGGGAAGATACCAAAATGCTTGACCTTCGCCACAATCCGGACAAAGCAAAATTACCGCCATTTTTGCCCGACAGTCCGCGTATGAGGGAAATATGGGCACACAGTTACGACTTACTTTCTGTTTTTGATCTGGAAGTAAAAAATCTTCTGGAACAACTAAAAGAAGACGGAATCTATGAAAACACCATCATTTTTGTTTTTTCCGATCATGGCACCGGTTTGCCCGGGTACAAGCGCTGGCTGAACAATGACGGCCTGCAGGTTCCTTTCATCCTTCACGTTCCTGAAAAATACAAGAATTGGGTTGAAAACCTTTCAGCGCCTGTAACCGGCAGAATGGTAGGATTTGTTGATTTTGCCCCAACGGTAATTAACCTGGCCGGAGCCGAAATCCCTGATATGATGGAGGGCCGTAATTTTCTGGGCAAAAAAAGTGAACCCAAAAAATACATTTTCGGGTATCGCGATCGTGCCGATGATTGTTACGATATGTCGCGTTCAGTTACTGATGGCAGGTATTTATATGTGAGGCATTTTATGCCGCAATTGCCCTATTTTCAGGAAGCCATAATATTCAGTGCCCAAAAGGAGGGCAGTTATCAGGAAATTCACCGGTTGAAATCACTGGGCCGGTTACCCGAAGAAACGCAGAAACTTTTCCGGCCCAAACCGGTGGAACAGTTGTTCGATCTTAAAACCGATCCGTTTGAACAGAATAACCTGATTGATAATCCGGAATATGCAAACAAAATAAATGAGTTGAAGGAACAATTGGACGCATGGATGATTGAGTATTACGATTCCGGTTTACTGAACGAGGGAGAATACATGCTGCGCGCAAAAAATACCGGTCAAAGTGTTTACGAAACTGTGCGGCAATATTCCCGGGCGGAATTAAGTAATATTGTGCAAGCTGCCCAACTCTCGGGCAAAATAAACAAGAGTGAAGAACTCATTCCCTTTTTGCAAGCCGGTGACAATGCCATACGGTATTGGGCATTAGTGGCGGCAGATGGTTTTAACGGCGATTTGGAACCAATAAAACCTTTGCTGGAAAACATGTTGGAAGATGATTACAGCGTTGCCATAATGGCTGCCGAAATACTGGTAAAAAGATGCGGAGACCCAAAGGCTTTGCAAAAATTTGAACAATTTCTGAAACTGGAAGATGAACCTGTTGCTCTCCAGGCCGCCATCGGTCTTAGACGTACCGGAGAGAAGGCCAGACCTTTGTTGCCGGTAATTGAAAATGAAATTATGCCGTTGTATTCAGGCGATGTCTGGGGGCGTTACAAAAGCTGGAGTTACCCCATGTTTATTGGAATGGCCCTGGATCAGACAATGATAAATTGCGGTAAATTGGTGGAGGTGCGGTAAAAATTTCAAGCATACCTTAAAACGTAACACCGGCCTTTTATAATGAGATTGTTATTGTGACTTTTGCCGGTAGTTTATAATTTTGAGAAATTAAAAGCAAATAATTCTATAAATGACATTACAAAAATTAACATCATTAACAGTGCTGCTGATGGGTATTCTTATCTGTAGTTTTCCATCCGTTTCAAACGCCGCAGGGAATAAACCGGTAAATATTGTTTTAATGGTTTCCGACGACCACGGCAAAGATGCACTGGGGTGCTACGGCAATCCGGTAATACAAACGCCGGCGCTGGATCGGCTGGCGGCTGAGGGCATCCGTTTCAACAATGCTTATTGCACTTCGGCGAGTTGCACAGCCAGCCGGTCGGTTATTTTAAGCGGAATATACAACCATGCCAATGGATTGTACGGACATGAACACAGTTACCACCATTTCAGGGCATTCGACCATTTGCAAACATTGCCTGTATTATTAAGCAAGGGCGGTTATGTAACGGCGCGTGCAGGGAAATATCATGTTGCGCCCGAAGAGGTTTTCCCGTTTGATGTTACACTAAAGGATGCAGGCAGGAACAACGTACAGATGTCTGAAAACTGCAGGACATTTATTGAAGAAGCAGAGCAGCCGTTTTTTCTGTATTACTGTACACATGATCCGCACAGAAGCGGTCAGACCGTAAAAGGGCCGCACAGCCCGAATGCTTTCGGCAACATATCCGGCGGGCACCCCGGGTGCAAAGAGCAGGAATATGCCCCCGGCGAAGTGCTGGTGCCGCCTTACCTTCCTGATTCACCGGAAACCAGGGCCGAGCTTGCCCAGTATTACCAGTCGGTTACACGGGTAGACCACGGAATTGAACGGCTGATGCAAATTCTGAAAGATAACGACAAATACGATAATACGCTCATCATTTATATTTCAGACAATGGTATGGCGTTTCCCGGAGCCAAAACCACCGTATATGAACCGGGTATTCAGCTTCCGTGCATCATTCGGTTGCCCGGTGGTGAAAACAGCAGTAACGTTAGAAATTCGTTTATCTCCTGGGCCGATTTAACCCCTACACTTCTCGATGTTGCGGGTATCGGCTATGAACCCGGTGACTTTCACGGCCGTTCGTTTAAAACCGTTTTAACCGACGGGGATGACGATAGCTGGAACGAGGTATATGCCTCGCATACTTTCCATGAAATCACCATGTACTATCCTATGCGCGTGGTGCGTAAAGACAATTACAAACTTATTTTTAACATCGCCTATGGTCTGGAATATCCAAATGCCTCTGATTTGTGGAGTTCGGCCACCTGGCAGGGCCAGCTGGAAGCAAACAGCCCCTTCTTCGGCAAACGCAAAATTGAAGATTATTTGCACCGCGACCGGTTTGAACTGTACAACCTGGAAGACGACCCCGACGAGGTAATCAACCTTGCCGGCGACCCGAAATATGCCGGCATTTTGAAAGAATTGCAGGAAAAACTTAAAGCTTTTCAGGAAAGAACGGATGATCCGTGGAAGGTGAAATGGGAGCATGAATAAAATCCGACAGACATCGGCGAAATACAGACTTAAACCGTCAGGGTGAGTGCCCAAATGCCGGTACCAAATGAAAAAATAAAATGACATCATGAAACTAAACAATCCGAAAATATTCGGATCTTAAACTGATGATATAATTGATTTTAATAAAATAAAAACATAACGATAAATTATTTATAAAAATAAAATGAAAACAATCAGATTTCAGACTCGTACTTTTCTATTCCTGATTATATGTTTGCTGGGAATGGGATCGGCGAATAATTCCCGGGGAATTCAAAATGCCGGGAGCCTGATGACTGACCCTCAGGGAATCACTGCTGCCGATATGAACATCATCGATGTTACCCGGCCGCCCTTTAACGCAAAGGGTGATGGAATGACGAATGACCGTGCAGCCATTCAGGCGGCAATCGATGCCGCAAGTGGTGATGGAATTGGTGAATACTCCGTCGCCTTTCTGCCGGCGGGAAACTACCTAATCGATGGTCCCCTGGTTATTCCTCCCAAATCGGGTCTGGTGGGTACCAGCAGAGATGCCTCCGATCGTGCAACGATAATTCTGGCGGCCAATGCGGATGCCCCGCATGTCATCGGCCGCACGGAAAAGCCCGGTGGAACCAATTACTGGTATACCTCCATTCAGCATTTCGATATCAGAATCAGATCGGGAAATAACAATGCAGTCGGTGTCTACATTGATGCTTCGGAAAACAATTTCATGAACGACATCCATGTAGACCTGACCGAAGGTGGGTATGCCGGTTTTAGCGGAATGCTCGGCTCCGGCGGATCACAGGTAAATCTTTCAGTAAAGGGCGGCTCCTATGGGGTGATCTTCTCGTCAGGCCGTCCCTCTCCGAATCTAACGGGGAGTACTTTCGAAGATCAGAAAATCTCTGCGCTTACAGGTCTTACACGTGGAGCCCATCTGGTGGTGGGGTGTGACTTCAAACTGTCTGACGGAGCAAAGGTGTGGACCGATTTAAGCACATACCCGCAGGCAACGTGCACGCCCGTACTGGTTGACTGCAGAATTGAGTATGCGTCGCCCTCTGCTGACAACACGCTGTTCGATACTCCGGGCAAGGCGGCTAAAGGCCTGACCCTAATCAATGTCCACACCCGGTATGCCGCCAATGTCATTAGCGGCCAGTCGGGCATGAACCCTTCGGGCTGGGCGCATTACAGAGAACTGATTTTCGACAATCCCTCAAAGGTCTCAATAGGAGGCCAGACGGTTCACAAAGGGGTATGGAAAAATGGTTCACTGTTACAGGAGAACGGTCTGTATCTTCCCGGGAACTCCTACACAGTAAGTGCCGAATATGACGGTCCCGGTAATCTGACCTCCAGGCACCGGCTGCCGCTGCCTTTTCCCAGCTGGGAGTCTGAGGGGGCCGTCAACGTGGCCGACTTCAGTTCCTACAGGGATGGTGACGACTGGGCCCCTGCGTTCAACAAGGCAATCGAAGCGGCCGCAGCCACAGGGAGCAATATTGTTGCTGTACCCATTGGCCAGTACCTTATCCACAGCAGCATCCATTTGAAAAAACACACCCGGTTGGTCGGTTGTCACGCCTCCGGATCTGTTATTGTTGGAAGAGCGCGAACAGGCTCTCCTTTCTGGGGCGATGAAACCGATTTCTGGAAACCCTGGCATGAGGCCCCGGCGATGATAGAAACACCGGACGATCGGCATGCAACATGTATGCTGGCCAACATCGGCATCATGCCCGAAGCCGGCCGTGAAAGAGGCAATCATCTCCCCACCGGATTCAGCGGCGTTCGCTGGCGGGCGGGAAGAAACTCCATCATCTCCAATATCAACCTTCACCAGTTCAGCAACGGTCCTTTCCGAAATTATTGGTCGCTGGAATGGATATTGGACGCCCATAATATAAGACACACTGCTTCCCCTGTTATCAGCGGAAACCTGGAGTTTCACAGTGATGGGGTGCAAAAATACCATACCTATGACGCGATACCCAGCCGTATCATGGTGGAAGCTATCGGTGGCAACGAGCGCATTGCCCCCAGAAGCATTGATCCGCTGAACGCTCTTTGGGCAGGCAACACCTACAACATGGCCAACATCACAATCAAGGGCAAAAACGGTACAACCGACTGGACACTGGAATCTCTAAAAATTGCCAATGCTCATCTCAATCCCCGGAGAACTGACCGTATCTACATCGAAGGATACAGTGATGGTAGCATTGTCTACAGCCAGGAGCTTGACTGGCGCGGCCAGGAGCGCCCACGGGAGGAATTTCACACCTTAACACTCGATTGGGAGCAGGTTGATAGTGTACTTATTCGCTCGCTTATTCCCTTTGCCCTGGATGATGTCTCCGGCAACGGAGGATTGTCCGGCTTCGACGGTATCAGCAGCGTCGCCTTCAGCAACGAAGGCGCCACTAGTTTCAACAACGAGCACGGCATATGCAAGGCGCTCAACATGGGCTATGAGGCCTACCCGCTGATGAATAACCAGCCTAAGATAGTCTATACGGGAAATGGCGGGGGACGCTACTACAACTATGTCACTCACGGCAATCAATACATGACTGCGCCATACATGTATTTTAAAGATACGCAGGAGCCGCTGAATATCTATCACCTTCATGCGCAGCACTGTCCCCAGTCAA
>JBKHBQ010000011.1:0-28340 GCA_046542305.1 Bacteroidales bacterium | reverse complement strand
CTTTCTCACCGTCCGGCAGTCGGGCATTCAGGTGCTGCAGATCGGAAATTGGCCGGCGCCTTACGGCATCACTTTCGTCGCCGATTTATTCAGCGCCATAATGCTGGTTATGTCGGGGATTATCGGGTTTGTCATCACGATGTATTCCATCGAATCGATGGACAGAATACGCCAGCGTTTCACCTATTTCCCGCTGATGAATGCTTTGCTGATGGGGGTGAACGGCGCTTTTCTCACAGGCGATGTTTTTAACCTGTATGTGTGGTTTGAAGTAATGATCCTGGCCTCGTTCGTGCTGCTGACAATCGGCGGTTCAAGACGCCAGATGGACGGCGCGATTAAATATGTGACCATGAACCTGATCGCTTCGCTCATATTCCTGGCAGGCATCGGATTGCTCTATGGCAAGGCAGGAACTTTGAACATGGCCGATCTGGCGGTAAAACTCACCGATACCGGAGAATCAATCCTCATCAACAGCTCGGCCATGCTGTTTTTTGTGGCTTTCGGGATTAAGGCTGCCGTGTTTCCGTTTTTCTTCTGGCTTCCTGCATCCTACCACACGCCACCCGTGGTAATCACCGCATTATTTTCGGGATTGCTCACCAAGGTAGGAATTTATGCGATGATCAGGTTTTTTACCTTGTTTTTCGTGCAAAATCAGGATTTCTGGCATCCCCTGCTGCTTGTCGTCGGTGGCCTTACCATGGTAGTGGGTGTACTCACGGCAGCTTCGCAGTACGACATGCGCCGGATCCTTTCGTTTCACATTATTAGCCAGATCGGATTCATGGTGATGGGGCTGGGGCTGTTCACGGTTATGGGCGTTGCCGGAGCCATCTTTTACATTGCACACAACATCATCGCCAAAACCAATACTTTCCTGGTTAGCGGGCTGGTTAACCGCATCAGGGGAACATACGACCTGCGGGCACTGGGCGGATTGTACAAAAGCTATCCTTTTCTTGCCATCCTGTTCGTTATCCCGGCAATGGGTCTGGCGGGTGTTCCTCCGCTATCGGGTTTTATCGGCAAGCTGATGCTGATCGTTGCAGGTTTCGAAAGCCAGAAATTCTTTATTACGGCAGTGGCTATTCTGGTGGGATTGATCACGCTGTTTTCAATGATCAAGATCTGGAACGAAGCCTTCTGGAAAAAGCAGGAAACGATACCTGATGAAAAGCCGCAACGCCTGCCTTTCGGAATGGTATTCCCCGTTGCATTGCTGGCTTTGCTCACTATTGTGCTTGGCATAGCTGCCGAATCTTTTGTGGAGATCAGCAAACATGCTGCCGAACAATTGCTCCATCCGCACGATTATATTAATGCAGTATTGAACCGAAGATGAAATGGATTGAAAAAATATGGATCGTTTTCAGGTTTGTGATCAAATACCTGTATGACCTGGCACGGGCGAGCCTCATCATTGCTTGGGACATTCTTACGCCGGGGCTGAATATCCATCCGGGCGTTGTGGCCATTCCCATGAAAGTGTCGACCGATCAGGAGATCCTAACGCTGGTCAATCTGATATCTATGACGCCGGGAAGCCTGAGCGTGGATATTTCCAAGGATCGGAAGTTTATTTTCGTGCACGGCATGTACATGCATGATGTGGAAAAATTTAAAGACGAGATTAAAGATCTTGAACGCAGAGTAATGGAGATATACCGATGAAAGAAGCTTTTGATGTGGTACATACCGGTTCACTGATCGTTTTGGGTATCCTCACCCTGGCGCTGGCGCTGGCGTTCTGGCGGCTACTGAAGGGACCCTCGTTGCCCGACCGGTTGCTGGCGCTCGATTTCATAGCCACCCTGGCCGTAGGAGTTATTTTTGCACTTGTGTTTCTGAGCGGCAAAACAGTGTACCTGGACATTGCCGTATTCATTGCACTCATCGTATTTTTGGGAACCGTGGCAGTGTCGAAGTTTTTAAAACGGAGGTTTTATGATAAATGATTGGATTGGTATGGCGTTGTTGATCATAGGATCGTTGTTCATGCTCGTTGCAGCAATTGGCCTGGTTCGTTTACCGGATATTTATCTGCGCATGCATGCTGCTACCAAAGCGCCTTCGCTGGGATTGTTTTTTATGGTGCTGGCGGTGCCGGTTCATTTTCTGGAATGGTGGCCGGCCGTCGAAGCGGTTTTTATCCTGCTGATCATTTTTATTACCCTACCGATTGGATCGCATATGATTGCACAGGCAGCTCACCTGATGAATGTTACAAAAAGCAAAAGAACCTTTATCGATCAAATGGAGGCTACTCCGGAAGGAAACAGGCCTGCTTCCGGCCAAAAGGCAACCGGTTCGAAACATAAAGGCCGTAAAACTGCTGATAATTAGCTGTTGGTTACCAGCTTAAATCCGATTCCGTGCACATTGATCAATTCAACATTGGGATCCTGCTTCAGGAACTTTCTGAGTTTAGTGATGTACACGTCCATGCTTCGTGCATTGAAGTAGCTGTCGTCGTTCCAGATCTCTTTCAGTGCAAAACTTCTGTCGAGTACTTCGTTCAGGTTTAAGGCCAGCAGGCGAAGCAAAGCCGATTCCTTGGAAGTGAGCTTTTGTTCCTTTTCCCCGTATTTGAGCAACTGCCTGTTGAAGTCGAAAACGTACTCGCCAATTTTGAAAACGTTGTTCTGGATTTCGCCGCCCCGTCTTTCGTTGGCACGCCGCAGAATGGCACGCATCCTCACCAGCAGTTCTTCCATGCTGAAGGGTTTGGTGAGATAATCGTCGGCTCCCACTGAAAAACCTTTTAGCTTGTCTTCCTGCATGGATTTTGCGGTAAGAAACAGCACCGGGATGTTTTTATCGATTTCCCTGATTTCCTTTACCAGGGTAAACCCGTCCTTCACCGGCATCATGACATCAACAATACAAAAACCGTATCCGCCTTTTTCGTAAGCATTTAACGCTTCCTGGCCATTGATGCACAAGGTAGTTTCGTAGCCTTTCACTTCCAGATATGACTTCAGGACACTACCGAGATTCTTGTCGTCTTCGGCCAATAACACTTTTACTTTTTCATTCCCCATACTCATGGAAATATTGGTTTTGGTAACAATCAGTTCGTAAAATTAACATTTTTTCAGAAACCAAATATTTTAAAGAAATTAATTAGTCAAAATATCTATTTAGTTTGATTTTATTGTGTAAATGGCAAAAATACCATAAAGCGAGAACCTTTTTTCATCACGCTGTCTACGTCAATCCTCCCTTGATGCCTTTCCACGATGGTTTTTACATAACTCAGCCCAAGCCCGAAACCTTTTACATCATGGATGTTTCCTGTTGGAACACGATACAATTTATCGAAAATCTTTTTTTGATTCTCTTTGCTGATACCCATCCCGTTATCCTGAATGCTTATCTTCACCCCTTCGGGATAGTTTTCGGTAACGATCCTGATGCAGGGTTTTTTGGGTGTGTATTTGTTGGCGTTATCAAGCAGGTTTGCCAGCACATTGGAAAGATGCATTTTGTCGGCAGTGATCAGCGGGCGTGAAGCCTGATAGTCCTTGATGATCTGCCCGTCCTTTACCTCCACCTGAATGCCGATATTCGAAATCACCGAGTCGAGTATTTTGTGTATATTTACCCTTTCGAACTTCAGTTTGAAGTCTTCTTTTTCGATGGTTGCCGCCTGAAGGATCTTTTCGGCAATGCCACCCAGTCGCTCGTTCTCATCCTTGATCACCTTCAGATACGACGGCGCCAGAATTTCATTCCGGCTCACCTCCTCGTCGCCCAACGCCTCACATGCCAGCGAAATGGTAGATATGGGCGTTTTGATTTCATGTGTCATGTTATTAATAAAATCGTTTTTCATCTCCGAAAGGCGTTTTTGCCAAACGATCACCTTGATCACATAAACAAACAGCATCAGGATGATCACGATCAGGATCAGCGAAATAAAAATGATGGAAGCCATTTGCTTGAGCAGGTACCTCATTTCGTAAGGGAAATAAATGTAGAGGTAGTACGGATCGTAGAGGTACTCGTTGGGATAGAGTGTATAGACCAGCCCCTTTTTGGTGAGTTCCGACTGATATTCGCCGGTGCGGTGAATGATGATCCTGCCTTTGTTCTGGCTGAAAACCCCGTATTCGAATTTGGTTTCGATGCCGTGCTTCATCAATTCGTCATTCAGCAGGGAATCGAGCAGGGCATTATTCAGATTTTGCTCGATATCGAAAGGTTGGTTGTCATCGATCATTTCCTCGAGAACCTCCCGGGCCAAAAGCGATTTGCGGATGAGTTTTTCGAGATCATCGGGGTGCTGAATGGATTGCATGTCATCATAAAGAACCTTGTTGATGGAATCCATCGATTTCAGAAAATGCTGCACCCGCGAGTGTGATCGTACCGATTGGCTGAGTTTATCGTAGGTTTCGAGCTTTTCAAGCTTGTAAATAACCTCCGACACCGCATCATTCACCCGATTTTCGAAATTTGTACGTTCGATGGTAATGGCATTTCTCACCCAATACAACTGCACTGCGGTTAAGCTCAGCAATACAAAAGATACAACTACAATAATGAGGGTGATGAGGTTTCTATTCATGAATTCCCTTCAGTTTTCGAACCATGAGGCACAAGTTTTTTTAGCAAGTCAAAAAAAACAAAAATATTCTCGAAATCGCCTCAATTTCAATGATTAACTTATTTTAACGTTTGTTAATGTCCTTTAACCTCGCCTGCAAATTGCCAATAGTATTTTTGTAAACATATAAACCAAGTTTTTCATGCCAGATAATTTTATTGGTTTATATTGTGCTAAAGATTTCTGATTCATAAATTTTGGTTTTTGGTTTTGAGGTGCAGTCGTCCTGACTGCACTTTTTTTTGCTTACAATGAAATTCACAATTCAATACCTTTGCGTCAATTTAATCCGATCATTATGGCAAAAATTACAATTGATATCAACAATATTTACGCTTTCGCTGATCGAGGCGAAATAGAGGCTTACGATGCATTGATAAAGGAAAGCCTGCAAAAGATAAAAAACAAATCCGGAGCCGGAAGCGATTACCTGGGTTGGGTGGATCTTCCTGAAAATTTTGATGAAGGTCTGATCGCCGACATCGAAAATACTGCACGGCAACTACAGGAAATTGCCGAAGTAGTGGTGGTAACCGGAATCGGGGGATCCTATCTGGGCGCCCGGGCAGTGATAGAAGCCCTGAAGCATCATTTCGAGGAACTGCGTTCACACGATTCCCGGCGCAAACCCCTGGTGGTTTATGCAGGGCAAAATCTTTCTGAAGATTACCTTGCCGATCTGATGGAAATTCTTAATACGCGCGATTACGCCATGAACGTGATTTCCAAATCGGGCACTACCACCGAACCCGCTGTTGCTTTCAGAATATTGCGTCAACATCTCGAGGATAAGTATGGGCCGGAAGGCGCCCGAAAACGCATTGTCGCCACCACCGACAGCTCCAAAGGCGCCTTGCGCAAGCTCGCTGAAGACGAGGGTTACAAAACCTTTGTGGTACCCGATGATGTGGGAGGCAGGTATTCGGTCCTTACCCCCGTGGGATTGCTGCCCATTGCCATTGCAGGTTTCGACATCAGAAGGATATTGCAGGGAGCCTCAGCCATGCAGGCAGAGCTGGCAGCAGAAACCAGTATTGAAGCAAATATTGCTGCCACTTATGCTGCAGCCAGAAACGCCCTGTACAAGCAGGGAAGGCTTATCGAAGTGATGGTGGGATATCTGCCGTCGTTGCAATATTTCATCGAGTGGTGGAAACAGCTTTATGGCGAAAGCGAAGGAAAAGATGGTAAGGGAATCTTCCCCGCCGGCGTGATCAATACTACCGATCTGCACTCCATGGGACAGTACATCCAGGAGGGTGAGCGTAAAATCTTCGAAACGGTGATTTCGGTAGAAAGAGCCGCAAAGGATCAAAAAATTCCTTCGGATAAACAAAACCTCGACAAGCTTAATTATCTGGCAGGAAAAAATGTTAATGAAGTAAACCTGAAGGCTGAAACCGCTACAACCCTTGCCCATGTGGATGGTGGTGTTCCCAATATCCGCATTTCCATTCCACAACTTGACGAGTATCACCTTGGGGCGCTAATCTATTTCTTCGAATATGCCTGCGCGCTCAGCGGATATGTTCTCGGGATCAACCCGTTTAATCAGCCGGGCGTGGAAGCCTACAAGAACAATATGTTTGCGCTGCTCGGAAAGCCGGGATTCGAAAAACAAACGGAAGAAATAAACAAGCGCCTGGATCAGCATTAAAAAAAATGCCGTGTTGCTAATGAATTTAACTACACGGCATTTCAGTTTTTTTTGGCTGATTATTCGCCATAATCATCGAGATGAAGGGCTGCATAGGCTTTTTCGGCAGCAATTTTTTCTGCGCCTTTAATCGAAAAATCCTGTCCTGTGGCACAAATGTTATCTCCAATCTTCACCTCCACCAGGTATTGCTTGTTGCATCCGTTGCCAATTTCAGTAATTACATTAAACTGTAAATCCTTCCGCTCTTTCTGCGACCATTCGATGAGTTTGCTCTTGAAATTCACTTCTATATTAACCAGCTCATCAATATCAAAATGTACGTTGATGATCCGGTTGATAACAAGCCGGCGGGTAAAATTATAGCCCCGATCCAGATAAACCGCTCCGATAAAGGCTTCAAAGGCATCGCCTTCCATAGAGCGGAAAAAGCTTTTGGAATCCTGACTGGATTGAATGAACTGATCGAGACCCAGCCTGCGCGACAGCTTATTGAGTTGCTCCCGGCTGACGATCTTTGAGCGCATTTCAGTAAGAAAACCTTCTTCCCTGAAAGGAAATTTTTTAAAAAGATAGTCGGCAACAATGGAGCTAAGCACGGCATCGCCAAGGTACTCAAGTCTTTCGTTGGAAACCTTGTGCCCGTTTTGCTCAAAAGCAACAGAGCGATGCAAAAAAGCCAGTTTATACAAAGAAACATTTCCGGGACAAAACCCGAAAATGTTCTTTATGGATAGGATAAAATTTTTGTCGGAAGAAAAGAAAATCTTTATTCTATTCAGCCATTTCACAAGCAGGGCGAATTATTCCGTAAATTTCTTTACTGCGATACAGGTATTGTGTCCGCCAAACCCAAAAGCATTCGACAATGCCAGATTCATTTCACGCTCCACAGCTTTGTGGTAGGTAAAATTCAGGCGGTTGTCGATATCCGGATCATCTGTAAAATGGTTGATGGTGGGGGGCACAATATTGTTTTTCACTGCCAGGGCCGAAGCAATAAGCTCAACAGCGGCAGCAGCGCCCAGCAAATGCCCGTGCATCGATTTTGTAGAATTAAGGTTGATCTTATAGGCATGTTCGCCGAAGAGGCTCACGATTGCTTTGGGTTCAGCAATATCGCCCACCGGTGTGGAGGTGCCGTGGGTGTTGATATGATCAACAGCCTCCAATGGCATTTGTGCGTCCTCGAGGGCAAATTTCATTGCCAGCATGGCTCCCAGTCCGTCGGGATGAGGAGAGGTAATATGATGTGCATCTGCAGTGCTTCCACCGCCAACTATTTCGGCGTAGATTTTTGCCCCGCGTTTTTTTGCATGTTCATATTCTTCGAGAATGAGGGCACCGGATCCTTCGCCGAGTACAAAACCATCACGGTCTTTGTCGAATGGCCGTGAGGCGGTTTTTGGATCGTCGTTTCTGGTTGAAATGGCGTGCATTGCATTAAAACCGCCAATTCCTGCAGGATTCACCCCGGCCTCTGAACCGCCGGTGATGATGATGTTGGATTTTCCAAGCCTGATATAATTGAAGGCATCGATGATGGCATGGCCGGCAGAAGCACACGCTGAAGTGGTGGCATAATTGGGCCCCCTGAATCCATACTTAATGGAGATGTGACCTGCAGCGATATCACCGATGATTTTCGGGATAAAAAACGGATTGAACCGTGGTGTCCCGTCTCCCCGTCCAAATTCCATGGCTTCCTGAAGGAACGAGGTAAATCCGCCTATTCCCGTAGCGAAGATAACCCCAGCGCGGTCTAGGTCGATCGTTTCAGGATTAATTCCCGCATCTGAAATAGCCTGTTCGGCAGCAATCATCGCGTACTGAGCGTACGGATCGAGTTTTCGCACTTCCTTGCGGTCGAAATACTCTTTGGGATCGTAATTTTTTACCTCGCAGGCAAACTGTGTCTTGTGGTTGGATGCGTCAAAACGGGTAATTTCAGCAGCACCACTAACCCCATTCAGCATACTGTTCCAAAATTCATCAACAGTATTGCCCAATGGGGTCAGGGCACCCATACCTGTAACAACTACTCGTTTCAGATTCATGTAGGAAAGCTCAATTATTTGGTGTTGGATTCAATGTAGGTAATGGCGTCGCCTACAGTTCCGATATTTTCTGCCTGATCATCCGGTATTGCGATGTTGAATTCCTTTTCGAATTCCATAATCAGCTCAACCGTATCCAGTGAATCAGCGCCTAAATCGTTTGTGAAACTTGCTTCAGGTGTCACTTCATTCTCGTCAACACCAAGTTTGTCAACGATGATTGATTTTACTCTTGTTGCAATATCAGACATAATTACTTCTATTTTAGTTAAACAGGGCGCAAAGGAAATACTTTTATAAATACTATCCAAGAGTTTTTTATTAATTTTTCGAAATCCTGCGCAATAAGATCAAGCCTATCAGCCCTTTATAAATCACTTGCCTGTTTTGGAGAAGCGAAAACCGGGTACGAACCCAATTGCTCAACAAGCAGTATATTTGTGCCGCAGTTTAGAGGTTTCTCCTCAAAAAGCATGTTCAACTGTGGATAAAAAAGCCAGAATGATCAACATTGCAATTTTTGCTTCAGGCAGCGGCACCAATGCCCAGCGTATCATCGAGTATTTTTCCGGCCACGACGACGTAAGGGTTGCGCTGGTGCTGTCGAACAAAAAGGATGCTGTCGTACTCGCGCGTGCGCAAAAGCTGAAGGTTCCGGTACATGTGTTCAGCCGTAAAAATTTTTATGAATCGCACCAAGTACTGGATGTATTAAAGGACACCCGGATCGATTTCATCATTCTTGCAGGTTTTCTTTGGCTGGTGCCTGAATATTTGCTGGAGGCATTTTCAAACCGCATCGTGAACATTCATCCTGCATTGTTGCCTGCTTATGGCGGCAAAGGCATGTACGGAATGAATGTTCACCGGGCGGTAATTGAGGCGGGAGAAAAAGAAAGCGGCATCACCATACATTTGGTGGACGAAAAATACGACCATGGCAAAATACTTTATCAGGCCCGGTGCCGCATCGATCGCAACGAAACGCCCGAAAGTCTTGCACAAAAAATCCATCAACTCGAATACACGCACTATCCGGTGATCATCGACCGGTTCATTCATTCACAGGTTCAATAGTTTTTTCCGGCACCAGCCGTTTGCTACACATAAAAATCCAGATGGCTGCTGCCAGCAGCACCGCGTTCGCGGATGTTTTCGAGCACCTTTAGTTTTTCATTATCCGTAAACCGCCACCAGTTTTTGGCCTCCTTTAAAGTACGGCGGCAACCGATGCAGATTTCCTCTTCGTCGTACCGGCAAATATCGATGCAGGGATTTTCGATCTTTTCCATGAAAAGCAACTTAACAAATTTTAATGATCGGGAAACATCCCTGTAGCTCGTTTGTTCAATGATAATTGGAATAAAACCCCGTGATAAGGCTACGCTGAAATTGAAATATTTTCTTCTTTTGTGCGTCATACTAATTTGTAAAGGAAACCGGGTGCTTCATTAAAATGATTTTGTAACTTTGTTTTGAGTTAATTAATTTGTTCAACAACAGGAAAAGAGGGTTTTCCTTTTAAAACAAGAGCTATGAGCCAAATATACGATCCGTTGAAGCTTGAAGTGGATTGGAGCTACAGGACGATCTTAATAGTGGAGGATGTTTACCAGAATTATAAATTCCTGAAAACAGCCCTGGAAAAAACCAAGGCCAAAATCAGGCATGCTTCTGATGGCCAGGAAGCAGTAAGCATGTGCACAGAAGATAAAAATATCGACCTTGTACTGATGGATTTGCATTTGCCCCGCATGAGCGGTCTGGCTGCAACAAAGGAAATTAAAAAGAACAGAAAAGATATCACAGTGATTGCCCAGACGGCGTTTGTCCTTTCGGGTGAAAGGGATATCTGCCTGCAGGCCGGCTGTGATGAATATATCCCAAAGCCAATCCGGTCCAACGAGTTGATCGTCAAAATCAGGAACTGCCTGATCAAACAAGGGAAGGAAGCGTAGGGCAGTGATTAATTAATACTTTTTGACCACATGACAAATCAGCGGAAAATTCCCCATTTTTATGGGTTTCGGGTATATTTGTTTTCTTCCGTCCTGTACCTTTTGCTGGTGCTCCCGTTTGCAGGTTTCCTCTTGCTGCAAAACCTTCCGGCAATTCTGGACAAAAGCGAAAACATCATCAGCAAGTCCCCATCCATCGATAGTCAGGTGCAACCCGACAGCCTGGCCAGGGCCAAAGCCGAAAAACAAAGCATGGTAATCGACGATGAGCAACTGCAGAACTCCGGCATTACCTTTAAAGTTAATGATCAGGAAACCACTGTTTTCGATCGCCAAAACCAGATGCTTACCGAATCCTTCAATTTCCTTTCTAAGGCTTTGCTGATCAGCTTTCTTGCCGGCTTTGCGTTCAATTATCCCTTCAAAAGATATTTCAGGCGAAAGCGAAAAAACAAGAACATTTCCGATAAGCTATTTGCATTTTGCAAAAAATACCTGCTGGTTTCTCCCTGGATCAACGTCACGATTCTGGGATTGGCTTATGTAGCCACACTGATTTACATGATTGTACTTATTTACTCCGATTCTTATTCCAACGAAAACGGCATACCACTCTTCACCAGATTTTTCTTCATTTCGCTGTTCTCGTCGCTGCTTACTTTGTTGTTCGTGTATTTCTGGGAAAAACACCGCGTGCATATCAAATACCTCGACTACCTTTACTCACGCGAGGAATTGCGCAAGCGGGTATTCAAATTCCGCCTGGGCAGGATCAAGAACCGCTTTTGGATTTCGAGTGCAATGACCACCCTGCTGCCGCTTTCCATTGTGATTGTGTATCTTTTTATGAGCCTTACCAAAATCAGTGAATTAGGGCTTCAAACCCTTAGTGAGGAACAGATTAAAATCCTCTTTGGCCGCTACACCAATATTCTCGGGCTGCTGGTGGAAAACCCCGATCCTTCGGGGAGCATGGGGCAGCTTGCTTTTGTAAACGTGATGGACGGCCTGATCATGATGGTGGGTATCGGACTTGGAATCGTGGTGTCATTTATTTACATTTTGCTGTTCGTAAAATGGACCACCCTGGATATTGTGTACCCGGTGAAAGAATTGCTATACAACATGCAAAGAACCGGAGAAGGCAAAACCCTGAATTATACGGTGGTTCGCAATAACGATGAAATCGGGGAACTGGCTGAGGGTTTCAATGTGATGGCCGGAAAAATTGAGGAATACATTTCCAACATCTCGCGCATGAATGAAGCCTATTTCCGTTTCGTGCCAAAGCAGTTTCTTGAATTTCTCGGCAAAGACAGCATCACCGACGTGAAGCTGGGCGATCAGATTCAAAAAGAAATGTCGGTACTGTTTACCGATATCCGCGATTTTACCACGCTTTCGGAGGTGATGACCCCGAAGGAAAATTTTGATTTCCTCAACGAATATCTCAGCAGCATGGAGCCTGTGATTGCCAGAAATCATGGCTTTATCGACAAATATATCGGCGACAGCATTATGGCACTCTTCATGGGCAATGTGGAAAACGCCATCGATGCAGCCATCGAAATGCGTGCAGCACTGGCCGATTTCAACCTTCAGCGTAAGCTCGATAAAAAGCAACCCATCAACAGCGGTATCGGCATCCATACCGGAAACCTGATGCTTGGGGTGGTTGGCGGACACGGCCGGATGGACGGAACCGTGGTTTCCGACGCCGTAAACCTGGCTTCGCGCATCGAAGGGCTTACCAAAATGTACGGTACCAGCATTATCATTAGCCAGGACACCCTCATCAAAATGCAGGACCCCAGCCGGTACAACTACCGGTTTCTTGATGTGGTGAAAGTGAAAGGAAAAAAAGAAGCCGTATACATTTTCGAAGTACTCGACGGCGAACCCGAAGACATTAAAAAACTAAAAATCCAAACCAAGCCCGAATTCGGAAAGGCGCTCCAGTACTATAAAACTAAAGAGTTCGACAACGCCCTGGAGCTTTTCAGGCAGGTAAACAAAATCAATCCCGCCGACAGAGCCGCACAGCTTTACATTGCACGGTGCAGAAATATCCTCGATCTCGGTATTCCCGAAGACTGGGACGGGGTAGAAACCATCAAAGACAAATACTAAAAGGTGATGAGTTCGGTTCGCCACGAGCAGTTTAAATCTTTTCTGTTGCAGGTGAGTATTTCCGGCGTACTTACCGGCATTTTCACCTTTCTGTTTTTTCAAAACCATTGGCTGGTTTTTTTGCTCGGTATTGTTATCGGCATACAGGTTTATTCCTACATTTATCTCTACGAAACCATTTTAAAGCCGCGCATCCGCTATTTGAATTTCCTTCTCATCATCCTGATAAACGCTTTCATGTATGTATTGATCATCATCTTTTCGGTGCTCGTGGGCATGTTTATCATTACCGGATTCAACCTGCAGTTCATCCTGCAGAACTATCAGGAAATCGTGGTGAGCAAAACCATGCTTTACGGCCTGATCTTCGGCTTTGTGTTGAGTTTCTTTTTCAGCTCCTACAGCATGTTCGATACGCTGCTCGGAAAGAACTTTTTGCTTAAGATCTTCACCGGGCAATATCACAGGCCCTTTGAGGAAGAGCGGGTGTTTATGTTTCTTGATATCAAATCCTCCACAACGATTGCAGAACAATTAGGCCATAAAAAATTCCTTTCGCTGCTCAACGATTTCTTTTACGATCTTGCTGAACCCGTAACGGCCACTTCGGGCGAAATTTACAAGTATGTCGGTGATGAGGCCATCATCAGTTGGAAATGGAAACATGCCGGCACTGCCAAACCTCTGCAGTGTTTTTTCCTTTTAGAACAACGCATTGAAAACAACCGCGAAAAATACCTGAAAAAGTTCGGCCAGGTACCCGGTTTTAAGGCAGCCATTCACGGAGGAACCGTGGTGACCGGTGAAATGGGTTTTATCAAAAAAGAAATTGCTTTTCTGGGCGATGTGCTGAATACCACTTCGCGGATCGAGTCGAAATGCAATGAGTTCGGGAAAAACCTCATTGTTTCGGACGTGACCCTGCAAGCGATGAATCCGGGCGCCGGGTTTGAAATACAGTCGCTGGGAGAGGTGGTACTAAGAGGTAAACAACAAGCGATGGCCGTTTCGGCAGTTACTTCAAAACAGCAGACTGAAAATATGGACTTGATTCGCGAACCGTTAGCAAAAACCTGATTTAACATTTACAAACTACCATACAAGTTCCACACTATGAAATCAACAAGAGTGCTTTTAATGTGCCTGTTCCTGATGTTGACGGGCACGCTGTTATCCGCCGCAGAGGCATTATGGCTGCGATACCCGGCCATTTCACCCGATGGAAACAATATCGTGTTTTCGTATCAGGGCGATTTGTTTAAAGTTTCTTCGGATGGCGGCACGGCCATTCCCCTCACCATTCACGAAGCCTACGACTTTATGCCCGTCTGGTCGCCCGACGGCAGCCGCATAGCCTTTGCCTCGACCCGGTACGGAAATTTCGATGTGTTTGTCATTCCGTCAGTTGGCGGAAAATCCACACGGCTCACCGATTTTTCGCTGAACGAATACCCCTCGGCATTTTCACCCGGCGGGCTGGAAGTTTTCTACACCTCCGTAATTCAGGATGTGCCCGGCAACCGGATGTTTCCATCCGGCGTACTCACCGAGCTCTACCGTGTGAGCATCAACGGCGGTGCGCGCCCCGATCAGGTGCTTTCGATCCCTGCAGAAGAAGCACAGATTTCTGCCGATGGCAACGTGATCATTTTTCAGGACCGCAAAGGATATGAAAACCCCTGGCGAAAACACCATACCTCCTCAGTGGCACGCGACATCTGGAAATACAACAAGGCCGGCGGCAGTTTCACTCAGCTCACCACTTTCGAAGGTGAAGACCGGGACCCTGTTTTTTCGGCAGATGAAACACATGTTTATTTTCTCAGCGAAAAATCGGGAAGCTTCAACATTTGGATGATGCCCCTGAATAATCCCGATAATCAGTCGCAGCTCACCTTCTTTAAAAACCACCCCGTGCGTTTTCTGAGTATTTCGGATGATGACAAACTCTGTTTCGGCTATGACGGCGAAATTTATGTGATGGAACAGGGCGGGGAACCGCAGAAAATAAATATTCACATTCCTTTGGATGAAAAAATCAATCCGGTGGATTTCGAAAAGAAAAGCTCGGGGGCATCGGACATGGCCGTTTCGCCTGACGGCAAAGAAATCGCGTTTATTTTGCGTGGAGAGGTGTTTGTAACTTCAGCCGATTTTTCCACCACGCGCCGCATCACCAAAACACCGGAGCAGGAACGTTCGGTAAGCTTCTCGCCCGACGGCCGGAAAATACTTTATGCCGGCGAGCGCAACGGTAGCTGGAACATTTATCAAACCTCTATTTCCCGCGAGGAAGATCCGAATTTTGTGATGGCTACCCTGTTGGATGAAAAACCGGTGATCGCCACTGTTGCCGAAGAATTCCAGCCGCTGTATTCGCCCGACGGAAAAGAAGTGGCCTACCTCGAGGACCGTGAAATGCTCAAGGTGATCAACCTTGAAACCGGGAAAACCCGCACCATCCTCCACGATAAGCACAACTATTCCTACGCCGACGGTGACCAGTGGTACCAGTGGTCGCCCGACGGCAAATGGTTCCTTGTCACCTTCTCACCCTATTCCGCTTTTATGAACGACGCAGGACTGATCGCAGCCGATGGCAGCGGTGACATCGAAAACCTCACCAAAAGCGGCTACAACGACAACCGCCCAAAATGGATGATGGATGGCAATATGATGATCTGGTTTACCGACCGCGAAGGCCTGCGCAGCCACGGAAGCTGGGGCACTCAGTACGATGTGTACGCCATGTTCTTCAACCGCGAAGCCTGGGATAATTTTAAACTGACGGAAGAGGAAAAGAAGCTCCTCAAAGATGATGAAGAGATGGATGATAAGGAAGAAGAAAAAGAAAATGACAGCAGGAATGGAAAAAAGCAAAAAAGCGAAAAAGATAAAAAGGAGGTTAAACCTGTAAAAATCGAAATGGAAGGACTGGAAGACCGCACTGCCCGCCTTACCATCAATTCTTCCTCCCTGGCCGATGCCATCGTTACTCCTGACGGAAAAAAACTTTACTACCTCAGCAGGTTCGAAAAAGGATATGACCTGTGGATGAAGGATCTGGTGAAAAACGAAACCAAACTGGTGCTGAAGCTCGACGGCGGCGGCGGACAAATGCAGATGGACAAAGACGGTAAAAACCTGTACATGATCTCCGGCGGCAAATTTATAAAGGTAGATACCGACAGCAACAAAAAAGAGGTGATCAGCTACAATGCCGAATACGACCTGAACCTGCCCCTGGAACGCGCCTACATGTTTGAACACGTGTGGCGGCAGGTACGCGAAAAATTTTACGACCCCGAAATACATGGTATTGATTGGGATTTTTACAAAAGAGAATATGAAAAGTTTCTGCCGTACATCAACAACAATTTCGATTTTGCAGAATTGCTGAGCGAATTGCTCGGCGAACTGAATGCCTCACACACCGGGTCGGGATTTCGCTACAGCGATGAAGATGCCGATAAAACAGCGGCTCTGGGTGTATTTTTCGATTGGGAATATCCCGGCAACGGACTGAAGGTGCTGGAGGTGATCGACAAAGGGCCGCTGGATAATGCCGATACCAGAGTTGAGCCGGGCGTGATCATTGAAAAAATCGATGGTGAAGTGCTTCTCTCCGGCCAGAGTTTCTTCGGGCTGCTCAACCATAAAGCCGGCAAGCCTACCCTGCTGTCGCTGTTCGATCCGGGATCGGGCGAACGATGGGAAGAAACCATCAAACCCATATCGTGGGGCAAGCAAAACCAGCTTCTTTACGATCGCTGGGTAAAGAAAAACCGTGAGGATACCGAAACGCTTTCAGGCGGCAGGCTGGGATACGTACATGTGGCCGGCATGAACAGCGAGAGCTTTCGTGAGGCATATTCTGAGATTCTTGGCCGCAACCACGAAAAAGAGGCGCTCATCGTTGATACCCGCTTTAATGGCGGCGGCTGGCTGCACAATGACCTGGCCATACTGCTGAGTGGCGAAAAATACGTGGAGCTATGGCCCAACGGCGAATACTTCGGACATGAACCGATGAACCAGTGGACCAAACCTTCGGTGCTGCTGATGAGCGAAAGCAACTACTCCGACGCGCATTTTTTTCCCTATACCTACGTGACGCTGGATATCGGGAAAACTGTCGGTATGCCTGTGCCGGGTACAGCTACCGCCGTGTGGTGGGAAACCCTGCAGGATCCCTCACTATACTTCGGTATTCCGCAGGTTGGCATCAAAGACATGCAGGGTAACTACCTTGAAAATCAGCAGCTCGAACCGGATATCATACAGCCGCTGGAATACGGGGTAGTGGTTACAGGCCGCGATCAGCAGCTCGAGCGGGCGGTAGACTACCTGCTCAACCTGGTGGATCAGGATAAATAAAATTTTTAAAGCAAATGGCGAAGCGGCAGGATCAGCCATTCGAAAAACTTTTGAATACGGGGCCTTCTCTTCCAGGCCTCGTAATTAAAAGGCTCGCAAAGCGATATCGTGGAATCGATGTGCTCGCGTAGCATGGCGATCACTTTTTTGTTGGTTCCGATGAGCGCGATTTCGTGCATGTATCTGAAGCTCCGGTAGTCGAAATTGGGCGAGCCGATCGAAAACACCTTGTTGTCGATCATCACCAGCTTGGCATGCAGGTTATGCAGGGTGAAGTAAAGGAATTTGATGTTGTTGTTGTGAAGCATTTCCAGGTACCTTCCGTGCAGGATATTCACCAGGCGCACATCCGATCGCTCGGGGATGATCACCTTCACTTCCACCCCGCGGTTGGCGGCATCCATCAGTTCTTTTCTTAACAAGAAACCGGGCAGAAAATATGGCGTTTCAATCACGATTTCCTTTACCGCATTGCGGATAAGATGCTCATATCTTTTCTTGATCTTTTGCCTGGTAATGGAAGGCACGTCGCGCAGGATTTCACAATCGCCATGGCGGATCACGCGCGTAAAGCTCCGTTTGTATCGTATGTATTTGTTGTAGAGTTCGAAATCTTCGCGAAAAACTTTTTTGAACCTCAGGGCGATATTTCCCGTAAGGCGCAACACGCTTTCGCGCCAGATCATATTGTAATCGGTGATGTTGGATGAACCGATGTAGGAGATTACATCGTCAATGATCATGATCTTGCGGTGATTGCGGCGATGGCTGCGGGTAAAGAAGTCGAAACTGATCTTGATCTTCTGAAAATACCTTACCTCCCCGCCGGCACAGCGCAGGTCGTCAAAAAAATGATCGGGAATACTGCTCCCTCCCCACGAATCGATCAGCAGCTTTACTTCAACACCCTCCCTGGCTTTTTTTACCAGCACATCCTTAAATTTTTCCCCGATGGTCTGATGGCCAAATTTGTAGGTTTCGATAAAAATGTACCTGACGGCCGAGAGCATGTCGTCGAGCATACTGTTGTAATACTTGATCGGGTCGTCGAAAAACTGATGTTCCATTCGCACCATAAATCCGCACTTTTACCGGCTTTTCAAAAATAGTAATATTTTACTCACATCACCGGTTCAGGCAAAAAATGCTTCCGCCATCAAAAAGCGGCGTATTACACAACTCCACGGTAGTTAACCCTGCGCGGGCGGTAAATTCACGGATTTCACGGCCCTGCGGAATGCTGTCCAGGTTTCCGAAAATAAAAAGATACGCTTCGCCGGTGCCGCACGTGCCGCCAAAAAAGCCGTGGCTGAAACCCGGCAGCCGGATTTGCGAAGGATCGGCATAAAGCACCTCAATCCCTTCGGCAATCAACTTTTTCTGAATTCCACGGTCAGAAGTGATTGCCATGCTCTTATTCAGGATTACCAGGTTACAGCGTGTATATCCCTGCGCAACATGAATGTTTTTGGCGCCTGGTAATTGGTTAATAATTTCCTTATCGGTGATGATAAGGTTATGTACGATCAGGTTCTCAGCCACAGCGGCATTATAAATGGCGGAACCGGGATACTCCGGCCCCACCGGCCTGTTGCCATGCTGCCAGCATATTTTATGCTGATCCAGAATGCGAAGGTATTTTGCAGGAACATCAGGTGCCACTACGAGCAGTTTTTCAGTGGGTGTAAAGAAAATATCCGGATGACCTGAAATAGCCGGATAGGTGATGCCCATGGTTTCCAACTCCATCAGCCCGCCATACCGGCGAAGCTTTGATTTTGCCCCCTCCGGCACCCGCGCATCAATGATAATCAACATAAAACTCCTGCTTTTTCAATCTAACATCCGTCTTAAATTTTACGCGCCTGCATTGCTTTTCAAGAAACTTTTTGTTGACAGCCCGGTACCCGACGGCAAAATTCAGTTGCCCTTCAGGTATTGTGATGGCGAGGATTTCGGCACCTGGCGGAATAGTGATCAGCTTCAGCTTTTGGAACCACACTTCCGTCATCACCAGTTCCCTGAACGAAACATGAAATGGTCCCGCAATCAGATCGGTGCCATCGAGCAAACCTTCGGAAGGGTGCAGTCCGGTACGGATAATGTTTACCCCTGCTGCTTCGAATACTTGTGTTATTTCAGCTACCAGCGTCACGGCCTCCTGCAGATCCTGCGGCCGGTATTTTCCTTGCCTGAACAGTTTTTCCAGCGGGGTGCCCCGGATCACAACAGTCGGATAAATCCTGACGTCCCCGGCTCCAAGCCTGACAAATTGCCGGGCCGTTTCCAGGCTTTTCTCCCGGCTATCCCCCGGCAAGCCGGTCATCATCTGCAACCCAAGCCTGAAACCGGAGGATTTAATCAGCGCCGCCGCCTGTACAGTCTCCTGCGATGTATGTCCCCTGCCCGATCGCCTCAGCACTTCATTACACATCGACTGTGCCCCAAGCTCAATGGTCTCCACATGATATTCGGCGAGCATATCCAGGTTTTCTTTACGAATCTGATCAGGACGTGTGGACAAGCGGATGGCCCGGATGTGGCCCTGACGGATAAATTCCTGCGCGACCTCCAGGTAGTCGCGCTGAATTTCGCGGGGCAGACCTGTAAAGGTGCCGCCGAAGAATCCCAGCTCCACCCTGGCTTCGGCCGGAATGGTGAACAGATGCTCGCGGATGATCTCCCCTACCCTTTCAACGGGCGGCAAGGCCTTTGTTCCCGAAATCAGGCGCTGATCGCAGAAGATACACCTGAACGGGCACGCTTCCATAGGAATAAATACCGGTATGGTGAATTGCTTGCGTTTCATTCTGAAGATCAAAATTACTCCAATTCCTCAAAATTGCCTACATTTGGACATGCCACTGCTCAGGGATGTTATCGGACTATTCTTTCCGCGGGTTTGCCAGGCCTGCGGCTACCTGCTGTATCAGAATGAGGATGTGCTTTGCACAAAGTGCCTTTATCACCTGCCCAAAACCAATTTCCACATGCACCGCGAAAATCCGGTGACTGAAACTTTCTGGGGCCGCCTGCCATTGAAGTCGGGCGCCGCTTTTCTGTATTATGCCAAAGCCGGCCGGGTGCAAAACATGATCCACCGGTTTAAATATCACGGCAACCGGGACATTGGTTCATTGCTGGGGCTCTTGTTTGCCAAGGAACTTCAAAAATCCCCCTATTTCAAAACTGTGGATGTAATCGTACCCGTGCCGCTGCACTGGACCAAACTAAAAAAGCGCGGGTTTAACCAAAGCGAAATCATCGGCAGGGCAATGGCCGGCACCATGGGCATAAAACTGGAAACCCGTGTTCTGCACAGAAAAATTGCCACCGACACGCAAACTAAAAAGTCAAGATTCAAGCGGGCTGAAAATGTAAAGGATAAATTTGCCGTTGAAAACAGCCATCTGCTGCATGGCAGGCATGTACTGCTTCTCGACGACATCATCACCACCGGATCGACCATGGAGGCATGTGCGCTGTGCCTGCTCGATATTGAAGATGTACAACTGAGTGTGGCTTCGATAGGCTTTGCCGGCAGGTGATCATTGGCTTTGGTCAAGGAATAACCGGTGACTTTTCAGCGCCCAGTGCACCAACTCTTCAAAGCTTGTAAAGTCGATCTGGTGGGCAAGCCATTCACACACCAGCACCCGCTCGTAACAGTCATCACGTTGGTTTTCGCGGAAAAAGCGGATGTTCTGCTGCGGATCCACCGTTTCGTCCCAGGCGCCGATGGCCACATACCTTGCCGGGCAAAGCCGCCGGTCGATATCCGGCAAATGCTCATCGAGGGTATCGCTGTAGCTCATGGCCGGGTTGAAAAGCAGGCAGGGCAATCCGAGTTCCTCGCCCAGCCAGTAGCCGATATATCCGCCCAGAGAGCTGCCCACGATAAATTCGATATTTTCATCCTGTGCAAAAGCCCGCAGGATATGATAAGCTCGTTTTTCCGTGCGGTAATCCAAATGCAGTGCCTCCACTTCGAGCCCGGCATTTTCGAGGATCTCGAGCTTTTCCGGAACCGGATAGCTGTCGAGTCCGTGGATGTAGAGTGTTTTCAAAATCGTGTTTTTATCTGCAAAGGTAATGATTGTGGTAAAAAGTGGTCTTACAGTTTCGTTCCCAGCACCGCCGATTTTTTGTATACATGCGTATTTCCGTCCAAATCGAAAATTTCGATCAAAATAATGTAAATGCCGATTCCTGCTTTTTGGTTATCATCGGTAAGTCCGTCCCAGGAAAAAGTTCCGGAAGCGCCAAGCAATGCATTGCTGATCAGGTTTCTTGTTGGCCGGCCGCGGGCATCATAAATATTGATGTTGCAGGTGTATCCGGGTTTATTAAAGGCGTATGATATGTTCAGCACATCTTCGAATCCGTCGTTGTCCGGCGAAAAAACCTCCGGCTCAACCTTTACCGCATCATCAATTTCCGCAACCAAACTGAATTGTGAATTTTGATATGCCGGTGTGGCAAAACCGGCATCTTCGGCCGCCGAATGCCAATTGGTGGGATCAGATGCGGGCCGGTCGAAACTGATCCTTTCGAGCGAAACACCGTCAGTGGAGTTGAGCAGGGCGTATTGCATTTCATCAATGTAGGCAAACCGGTCGATGATTTCCAGGCTGTTGGTGGCAAGTACCACTACGCCTTCGTCGTTGCTGTAGGCCGGAAGGCTTTCCATCCTGAGGAATCCGCCCGGGTTTTCCGTGTGGTATTGTATCATAACCACCTCAGGATCTGTAGTAAGCACAAGATATTCCGAAGGGAAAAATAAAAAACCGCTTTCGCTCACGGGTCTGGGGGAATCGATGTCGCCGGTCACGTCATCCACGGTTGCCAGCACTATTTCCGCCAGGTCAATAATTTTTGAAGACCGGTTGTAAATTTCCACAAAATCAACCCCTTTCACATATTCATCCTTTGGATTGTAGAGAACTTCGTTGATCACGATATCTTCAGTCCCGGGATGCTCCGGCAGACCGAAACGCACGGCAACCGTTTTATCGACAATGTTTCCTGCACAATCGGTCAGATCAATTACTGCCTTCAACTCATAAATAAAGCACGGTTCGATATTCTGATCCAGAAAAAGCAGCGCCTTCCGGTAATCGGGCCATCGGGGCTGAACTGCTGCCGGCGGCCCGATTCCGTGATCGATGATATAGGATTCTGATTCAGCGATGGACACGCTATCCATCGGCTCTGAAAAATGAACCACAAGCTCATCCGGGGCAATCACTTCTACGCGTGCAAAAAATGGAGCCGCCTCATCGGGATTCTCAGCATCGATGCTGTTCACAGCTCCCGGAGTTCCTCCCGAAGCATCCCGGCCTGCCATCCAGTTTTCAATTCCGCCGCACGGATTTTGCGGATCGATTTGTTCGAGCGACCAGCCGCCATCGGATTTAATGTCATCGGCATACCAGTCATCTGTGTAGCTGATGGTGTGAACCACTGCATCTTCAGGGTTCATCAGAACAACTGTTTGGCCGGTATTGGTAAGCGAAAAACCTGAAAACCCGTAAAAACTGCCGTACAATCCCAACTCATTTTCGGCATCATCATTGGCAAGGATCAAATACTGTCCTGAACCGATGCTGATGTTTTCGAAAAGCTTTTCGGTGGTGCCGATGAAAAGTCGCCATCCTTCCAGATCAACCCCGAAAGGCGTATTATTGTAGAGCTCCAGGTACTCCCAGTCGGGTAGCCCGACTACCGGAGTGGGATCGGCCATGATTTCGTTGATGACAATGCCGCCGTAGGATGGGGTGAACCAGACAAATTGCCTTTGAATTTCGCCTGCCACATTTCCTGACAGATCCTCCATGTTCTCTACCTTCAAAACAAGTGTTTGTCCTACCGGGAAAGCGCGTTCAAAGGTAAGTGAGACGTGAGACGGATTTCCCTGATCCAGCACCGCCTGAAGCGGGTTTTCGATGTTCTGGTCCACTGCATAATTCTGTGTCTGTTCAGCCGGAGCGGCAAGAAGCGCTTCGTCGAAATACAGTTCCAGGTGTTGACTGCCGGAAACTTCAACTGTAACCAATTGGGGCGGATCCGTATCGAACTCCGGTGCACCGGCATAGAAATCATCAAAATAAAAAGCATCCGCATTGCTGGAAGTGAAATTACAAAAAACGCCCACATATCCGGCAATGGTCAGGGCAATATCATTTCCCTGTGCTTCCGCAACATAGGCTCCGGTTCCGGTGGGATCGGTTTCCAGGGTCCAGTCGCCGCCGGAATTTCTTCTTATCCTTACAGCCATTTCGAATGAGGAAGCAATAGCACCGTCCGTACCGCGGCAAATCAGCGTTTCGGTTTCACCCTGCTTCCGGTAAAGCTCGATGGCATCATCCGAACCGCTTTCGCCAAACTGCAGAAAATAGCCGTTCAGCGACCCTTCTGTGTTTTGCTGATCACTTATCAGGTATACGCGTGCAAAATTATTCGCGGAAGGACTGAAGGCCAGCCTGATCCAGAACCGCCATTCGTTTTCCTGAAGCATGGTAAAACCTGTGGACAAATGCGCCGGAGCCGATTCGGGATCGGCATTTACCTGAAGCTGAAAGTCATCATTCACCAGGAAATCCTCCACATCTCCCGTCCATGAAGGATTTTGCAAAAAATCGCCGTCGCTGAAATCATCTGTCATCTGCGCCGGCAGCCAAATTGAAAAAAGCAGCAGTAAAAAGCTGCAAAACAGGGGCTTCATCGCAATATTTGTTACCAATTGATTAGAACTCGTAAATATAGTACTTTTGCGGCTAATCCAAAAAAAAGCGTTACATGAAAATTGCAGTGGTAGGTGCTACAGGGCTGGTAGGACGCAAAATGATGCAGGTTTTGCAGGAGCGGAATCTGACATTCGACGCGCTGATCCCGGTGGCTTCCGCACGTTCGGCAGGAAAGACCGTGGATTTCGGCGGGCGCTCCATCTCTGTAATTACGCCGGCTGAGGCGCTGGAGAAATCCCCGCAGATCGTCCTCTTTTCGGCAGGAGGCGACACTTCCAGGCAATGGGCCGGAAGATTCGCAGAACAGGGCTGCTTCGTCATCGACAATTCTTCGGCATGGCGAATGGATGAAAACGTGCCGCTGGTAGTGCCCGAAATCAATGCAGCTTCCATAAGCAAACACACCCGCATCATTGCCAATCCCAACTGTTCTACCATTCAGATGGTGCTGGCACTGGCTCCGCTGCATCGCAGATATGGCATCCGCAGAATTGTGGTTTCAACCTACCAGTCGGTAACCGGCTCCGGGTTGAAAGGTGTGCGGCAACTCGAAAGTGAACGAAACGGCATTGCGGGTGAAAAAGCCTATCCACATGCCATCGACCTCAACCTGCTGCCCCACGGCGGTGCATTTAATGCCGACGGCTATACCACTGAAGAGCAGAAGCTGATAGATGAAAGCCGGAAGATCCTCGGAGATCACGATCTGCTCATCTCTCCGACCGTGGTTCGCGTTCCGGTTTATGGCGGTCATTCCGAAAGCATAAATGTGGAGCTGAAAAAAGCTTTCGCCGTGGATGAGGTAAAGGAAGTACTGGCCGGTATGCCGGGAATTGTTGTTCAGGATGATCCTGACGAAAACCTCTACCCCATGCCGCTCACAGCACAGGACCGGGATGAGGTGTTTGTAGGCAGGATCAGACGCGATCATTCGTGCGAAAACGGGCTGAACATGTGGGTGGTAAGTGATAACCTCCGCAAGGGCGCAGCCACCAACGCCGTGCAGATAGCCGAATACCTGCTGGAGCAGGGACTGGTTTGAACCATCGGGGAATAGAAACGTTCACAACAAAAACTGAAAAGGCGCAGGTGAAAGTTTACAGGAATATCAACGAAATCGCAGCCCGGAAACCTGAGAGAACCGTGGTGACGGTAGGCACTTTCGACGGTGTGCATGTGGGACATCAGCGGGTAATCAATCAGTTGGTGCGCGAAGCCAAATCCATCGACGGCGAAAGCGTGGTGATTACCTTCGATCCGCACCCGCGCACGGTGGTGCAACCCGGTTTCGACCTGCGGCTGATCATTTCCATGGACGAAAAAATCAGGCTGCTCGAAAAACTCAGCGTCGATCATTTCGTAATCGTTCATTTCACTCTGGAATTGGCGCGAACCTCTTCCCATGATTTTCTTACCAACTACATCCTCACTCCTTTGCAGCCCAAAAAAATTATTCTTGGATACGATCATCATTTCGGAAAGAACCGCGAAGGTGGCATCGAATTTCTCAACGAAATGTCGCGAGAGCACGATTTCGAAGTAAGGCAGATCGGCATGCAGGATGTGAAGGATGTGGCGGTGAGCAGCTCCAAGATCCGCGAGGCCATCCGCAGGGGCGACATGAAACAGGCCAGAGAATTGCTGGGATACTACTATTCGCTTACAGGTACAGTGGTAAAGGGCAATCAGATCGGTCGCCACCTGGGATTTCCAACCGCCAACATCCAGCTTGACGAGCCCCGCAAGATCATTCCCAAATATGGCGTGTATGCCACCCTGATTGAAATCGACGGGAAATACCACAAGGGCATGAGCAATATCGGTATTCGTCCTACGCTCGACTTGCATCAGCTTACTGTGGAAGTAAATATTTTTGATTTTGCAGAAGATATTTACGGCCGGAAAATCACGCTGTATTTTCTTGAGCATACCCGCGAAGAAAAGAAGTTCCGCGACCTCGACCTGCTGCGACGGCGCCTGATCATCGATCAGATCAAGGTAAAGAAAATCCTTGGCGAGAACAGCGAAAACGGAGCAGGCGAACCCCCGCTTTAATCTGCCTCCTCCATTACAATCCCTATTTCAAGGATTCCCGGCGTAAAGAATTTTGTCATCAGGCTTTCCATCTCGATTTTCACATTGCCCTCCCCATGAAAGCGGATGTCCTCGCGAAGGGTGATCACCCGTTCGTACAGCCCGTCTTTGGAGTTGCCCGTGAAATTGCCATCCCTGTCCTTCAAAATAAAATTATAGTCGCGGATGCGCTCCTCCCCTACCGGCCCGGTCATCACAAAATTAATGGTCAGCACATCTTCAGGGAATTCGTCGGTATAACGGATCACCACCGAAATGTCGTAAAGCTCCCGTGTATCTTCAACCGGCAGTTCGAAATTCAGGTACTGAAAACGTTCCCACACGCCGTTGGGAAAGGTGTGAAACTGCGACACCGGCTCACGGCGCTGACAGGCAACAATCATCATCAATAATACAGGAATGATCAGCAGAAATCTTTTCATCGGTCAGATTTTTTATTAAAGTACAAACGCCTTTATGACGATTAACAATATAATTACCCATGCAATTGCACCCAAAAAAGCGATTACAAACGAATTGCGTGATTTTATTTTCATGAAGGGAAACAAAAGCAGCTTGCCTGGAAACCCCATTTTTTGCACATAATAATTTGCTTCCACACAAAAGTTTTCGGTTTTACCCTGGGCGCGGAATCGTTTCCAAAGTTTTTCGGCGTACAGCCCGTAAGCGCCAAATGTTAACAGAAAGAACGCCAGCAGTGAATACATCGCCAGCTCGAATTCAGTGTTTTTAAAAGCAACATTGTAAGACCAGGCCGCCGTAAATAATGCAAGTACGATACTGAAATAGTAAATTATTTTCTTCATTTTTGTGAAGCAATTCAAAAAGATGCCGGTGCAAAATTAATGGAAATTCAGGATGGCAAAAAAAGGGCAGAAATACTATGTGGTTTGGAAGGGGGTTGAACCCGGCGTTTATAGCAACTGGGCCGATTGCCAGCAACAGATAAAAGGATTTGACGGAGCCAGATACATGGCCTTTCCAAACGAAGAGCAAGCCCTGCAGGCGTACCATGGAAATATGTGGGATTACCTGGGGAAAAAGCAGGGTCAGAAAAAAAGACCTGAAGTTTTGCGCAGCGGCGGCCCGGTATGGGAAAGCCTTTCGGTGGACGCCGCCTGCAGCGGCAATCCGGGTGTGATGGAATACCAGTGCGTGAACACCAAAACCGGGCAGCGCATTTTTCACGGTGGCCCTTATCCCGATGCTACCAATAACGTGGGCGAGTTTCTGGCCATTGTGCATTGCCTTGCACTGCTCAAGCAAAAAGGGAAAACCATTCCAGTTTACACCGATTCAAAAACCGCCATGTCGTGGGTGAAAAACAAACATGCCAAAACAAAACTGGAGCCTACACCTCGCAATCAAAAGGTGTTCGAACTGATTGCCCGTGCGGAAAAATGGCTGAAAACAAACACCTGGGACATTCCGATCCTGAAATGGGACACCGAAAACTGGGGCGAGATCCCGGCGGATTTCGGGAGGAAGTAATATTCGCCTGATGATTTTTCGTTTCTTTGCAGCCATGTAAAGTGCTGTAACCATTGAAAATACAAACTGCTGAAAAAATGTTCAAATCACAATTCCAAGGTACTGATCGCCTTAGCAGATATATCATTCTCGCTATCGGCATTCTGCTGCTGATCTATACTTTCGTTCGGGCTTCCCTGCTTTCGATCACCCATGATGAAGCGCTGATCTATCTTAAATCCTTAGATGCAAGCCTTTGGGGAATCTTTAATTACAAAGTACTCCCCCAGGATCACATGATCAACACCTTGTTGATCAAACTATCGATGATGCTGTTTCCTGATACGCCGTTTTTTCTGCGTTTGCCCAATCTCCTGGGGCATGTTATTTACATTGTCGCATCCTATTTTATCGCCATCCGTTTCACGGACAGAAAAATGTCGGTCATTGCCTTCATCCTGTTAAACCTGAATCCGTACCTGCTCGACTTTTTTTCGATCGCCAGGGGTTACGGCCTGTCTACTTCATTTACACTGGTGAGCATTTATTTCACCATTTTGTTTGCCCGTACCGAAAGAACAAAGCATCTTTTACTCAGTTATGTATTTGCCGTTGCCGCCGTGCTCACGGTTTTTTCGCTGCTGATCTATTTTGTGGCTTTGCTGGGATGGACGGGAATTTATTTGATAAATAATTGGATAGCATTGCGCAAGGAAATATTTAAATCCAAAAAAACAGGTTATGTGCTGCTTATCGCATTGGTTTCGACAGGGATTTTGTTCGTGAAGCTTCATGAAGCGCTTGCCCTGACTGCTGATGCGCATTTTATCCATCGCGAGCAGTGGGGTAATTTTTATTCCAATACCATCCGTTCGGTGCTATACAATACCACTTACAGCCAGTATCCATACACCGGGGTGAACATTCTGAGTGTTGTGTATGGAATCTTTTTTCTGGCAGCAGTTGTCAGGGTTATTGGCGGTTTTATATCCAGGAAAGGCGACATAATCAAATCGCCTTTGTTTATCATCATTATCCTGTTTATCGGCAGCGCTGCCGGCATCATGTTTCTTCATCATTTCAGGGGCATTGTTTATCCCACCCACCGTACTTCTACCTTTATTTTCCCTATGTTGATTCTGCCGATTGGTTTTCTGTTTTATGAAAATATGAAACCGATGGCTGTGAAATATGGTTTTCTTACATTTTCAGCGCTATTGGCAGTTTCGATGTTCT